>NZ_SRLV01000028.1:0-95581 GCF_006518205.1 Myxococcus sp. CA005
TTTTTCAAGCGGCAGGCGGCATACGAGTTTCATGAGCGTCTCGTGGGCTCGGAGATGTGTAGAAGAGACAGGCCGTGAAAGCGGGGGGGGACGCGGAGGACCTGGGGGGGCAGGAACTGGAGGCGTCCGACGAGGGCGACTTCGAGTTCCGGATCGCCAGCTTCTGAGTTCGGCGCGCGGGGAACGAAGCCCCGCTCCAGCAGACGGCGTCGGGGGACAGCCGTCATCTCGAAGGGTGGCCGCGTCGGGACCGGGGGGCCGACGACCACATGATGCGGGCGTCGAGGACGCGCTCATCCGGAGAGGCGCTGGAGTGCGGACTTCCAGGGAGTGAGGGAGGGGGCGCGCCCCAGGCCCTCCGTCTCCAGAGAATCCAAGGGCTCTGGAGGCGGAGGCCCCCTGGCTTTCATGCGATACGGTGCGGCCTCCTTCTCGATGGGAGTCCTCACATGAAGTCCGCGAAGTGGGCGGCCCTGCCGCTGTTGCTGCTGGCCGCCTGTGCCACCACGGGGCGCCAGGGCGCTGCTGACGACTCGCCGCCGCGCCTCATGTCCTGGTCGGAGCAGATCTCCGAGCGCGAAGCCTGGCTGGAGAAGCGCCACGGCATGCTGCTGGACATGATGCGCCGCCATGGCGTGGGCATGTGGGTGGTCGTCAACGAGGAGTTCCACGACGACCCGCTCACCCAGTTCATCGCGCCGCCGCGGCCCTACGCAGGTAACCGGGACATCTTCGTGTTCGTCGACGCCGGGCCCGAGGGGCTCAAGCGCGTCGCGCTCTCCGGCTACTCGGAGGCCACGCTCGCGCGCTTCTTCGAGCTGCCCGAAGAAGGGCGCAAGCCGCAGGAGGTCCTGGCGGACCTGAACACGCGCTATCAGCCCCGGACGATTGCCCTGGGCATTGGCGGCAAGCGCGGGGTGACGCGCAGCCTGACGAAGGACAGCTACGCCTTCCTGGTGGATTCCCTGGGCGCGGAGGCGGAGGCCCGCTTCGTGAGCGCCGCGCCGCTCATCGAGGAGTACCTGGACACGCGCATCCCCGAGGAGTGGCTGCACTACCAGCGACTGGTGATGCTGACGGAGGCCGTGGTGAAGGAGGCTTTCTCTCCGGAGGTGGTGGTGCCGGGGAAGACGACCGTCGGTGACGTGCGCCGCTTCCTCTATGACAGGCTCTGGGCGCTGGGCGTGGACACCTGGTTCCAGCCGGACCTGCGCGTGCAGCGCAAGGGCGCGGACGGCGCCAGCTCGCGAGGCTTCCTGGCGCCCGCGAAGGAGGACGTCGTCATCCTCCGCGGTGACCTGCTGCACGTGGACTTCGGCATCACCTACATGGGGCTGAACTCCGACTGGCAGAAGATGGCCTACGTGCTCAACGAGGGGGAGACGGACGCGCCGGAGGGCCTCAAGCGGGCGCTGGCCAACACCATCGAACTCCAGGACGCGCTGATGCTGCGCGCCTCCCGTCCGGGCCGCACGTCCGCGCAGGTGTACACGCAGACGATGGCGGAGATGAAGGAGAAGGGCATCGAGGCCATGGTGTACAGCCACCCGCTGGGCAACCAGGGCCACGCGCTGGGCGCGAGCATCGACTTCCGTTCGGCCAGCCGGCAGGAAGAGGCCAAGACGTTGCGCCTCGGCTCGTACATCGCCATCGAGCTGAACACCGCCACGTCGGTGCCGGAGTGGGACGGGCAGAAGGTCTTCGTGATGCAGGAGGACCCGGCCTACCTCACCGAGGAGGGCTGGAAGTTCTTCGTGTCCAGGCAGGAGTCGTTCTACCTCCTGGGCCGCGATGGGCAGGGCGGGCAGCGAAGTCAGGGCGCAAAGGGAGGCAAGGGCGTGACGACGCGTGGCATGCCCATGCTCTGAGCCCGGCCTACGCGCCTCGCCCGCTGGCGTCCGCCCACGTGAGTCCGAAGCGGGCCAGGTACTTCTTCAGCCGGTCCGCGTCGTTGACGCTCTTCTTCTGGGCGCGTGACTGAGCGAACAGCAAGCGCCCCGCGTCCGACAACGAGCGTGATGCCCGGCAGACGCTCAGCACGTCCGCGAGTTGGACCCGGTCGAAACGGTCCAGCTCGCTGGCGAGGTTCTCTCCCAGCACCTCCGCGACCAGGTCCCCGGCGACGACCGCCGCCTTCGCTCCGGAGGGCCGCCACTGCTCGCGCAGCCGTTCGAGCTCCTCGTCCACCACGTCCCGAGTAATCCGTCCGCCCGCCGCCAGCGTGGCCATGCGCAGCACCGCCGCGTTGAGGTCCCGGAAGTTGCCTGCCCACCTCGCCTCGGTGGACGTGGCGAAGTCCAGAAAGCGCTCCTGCGCCTCCTTGTTCATGGTGACGCGCGTGCCCACGGCCTCGGAGGACTGGTCCAGTTCGAAGAGCAGGTTGGGTGGAATGTCCTCCGGGCGCTCGCGCAGCGCGGGCAGCCGGAACGTCCACAGGTTGATGCGCGCGAGCAGGTCCTCCCGGAAGCGCCCGCGCTCGACCTCGACTTGGAGGTCCCGGTTGGTGCCGGCGATGAGCTGGAAGTCGCTCTCCACCTCTCGGTCCGCGCCCACGGGCAAGAAGCGCTTGTCCTCCAGCGCGCGGAGCAACATGGCCTGCTCGTCCGCGCCCAGCTCGCCGATTTCGTCCAGGAACAGCACGCCGCCATTCGCCTGCCGCAGCAGACCGGGCCTGTCGCTCAGCGCGCCCGTGAAGGCGCCCTTCACGTGGCCGAAGAGCGCGGACATGGCGCCGTCGCCCCGGAGCGTGGCGCAGTTGAGGTCCACGAAGGGGCCCGCCACGCCGCGCCGCGACTTCTTCAGCGCGTAGATGCGCCGCGCGAGCTGCGACTTGCCCGCGCCGGTGGGGCCCGTGATGAGCAGGGGCGCGCGGGACTGGACGGCCACCTGTTCGATGCGCTCGATGAGGCGGTTGAACGCCGCGTTGCGGGTGTCGATGCCGGACTTGAGGAAGGCCAGGCCTTCTCGCTGCTCCTGCCGGAAGCGCGCGGCCAGGGTGTCGTACTGGGACAAGTCCAGGTCGATGAGGGTGTGCGTACCCGCGCCCGCGCGGTCCCGGGGGTCGGGTGACACCTGGACCAGCTTGCCGGGGATGAGCCGGCTCTCCACCAGCAGGAACATGCAGATCTGCGCGATGTGCGTGCCCGTGGTGATGTGGACCAGGTAGTCCTCCGCCTCGGGGTTGAAGGCATAGCCGCGCACGTAGTCGAGCAGCGCGCCGTAGGTCTCCTCCAGGTCCCACGGGTTCTGGATGCGCAGGGGCCTGCCCCGCACCTCCGTCTCCGGTGACACCTGGCGGATGTCCCCCGCCAGTGTGGCCGCGAGCGAGGTCGCGTTCGGTGGATGCAACAACTCCAGCCGGTGCACCAACAGGTCCTCCTGCTGGCACAGCGCCACCGTGGGCCGCCACCGCGCCCAGCGCTGCGGCCCCTGCCCGTTGTCCAGCGTCGTCCCGAGCATCCCCAGGACCACCGTCTTGCGCGCGCGCGATTTCGCCATCGAGATAGGATTTTATCTATGGGGATAGGGAATGCCAGCTCGCTTGGAGGGCTCCCCTCGGAAGCGGTGTTGGCACGCCGGCTGCTCTAGGCCTCCTCCGTGATCGGGACACAGCGCCCGGCGGACGACTGAAAGGTGGAGACGATGAGCCGCATCAACGGGAACTACGAGGTGCTGTCGGACGAGGCGGGCCGCCCCATCAAGGCGTGGACGGTGGGGGTTCCGTTCGAGGACGAGGCGAAGAAGCAGCTCCGCAACCTGCGTGGCCTCCCCTTCATCCACAAGTGGGTCTCGGTGATGCCGGACGTGCACCGCGGCTACGGCGCGACGGTGGGAAGCGTGGTCCCCACCGTGGGGGCGGTGGTGCCGGCAGCGGTGGGCGTGGACATCGGTTGCGGGATGATCGCCGTTCGCACGACGCTGCGGGCGGACCAGCTCCCGGACTCGCTGCGTGGGGTTCGCTCGGCGATTGAGCGCGCGGTGCCGCATGGCCGCTCCGACAACGGTGGCCGCAACGACGTAGGGGCGTGGCGTGTGGCGCCCGCGCGGCACCAGAAGGAGTGGGCGCGGTTGGTGGAGGGGTACGACCGCATCGTCGGGAAGCATCCGCGCATCGGCCGTGGGCCGGAGCTGTCGCACCTGGGGACGCTGGGAACGGGGAACCACTTCATCGAGCTGTGCCTCGATGAGTCGGATGGCGTGTGGCTGATGTTGCACTCGGGTTCGCGCGGGGTGGGGAACCGCATCGGGAGCTACTTCATCGAGCTGGCGAAGGAGGACATGCGCCGCTGGTTCATCAATCTCCCGGACGGGGACCTGGCGTACCTGGCGGAAGGGACGGAGCACTTCGAGGACTACGTCTTCGCGGTGAGCTGGGCGCAGGACTTCGCCGCGACGAACCGCGCGCTGATGCTGCAAGAGGCGGTGGATGCGCTGCAGTTGAGCGGTGAGCTGCCTCCGTTCGAGCTGAAGGACGCGGCGGTGAACTGCCACCACAACTACATCGCCCGTGAGCATCACTTCGGGAAGAACTGCTTCGTGACGCGCAAGGGGGCGGTGCGGGCACGAGAGGGTGACCTCGGGATCATCCCCGGAAGCATGGGGGCGCGTTCGTTCATTGTCCGCGGGAAGGGGAACGCGGACAGCTTCCATTCCTGCAGCCACGGTGCGGGCCGGGTGATGTCGCGTGAGGCGGCGAAGCGGCGCTTCACGGTGGAGGACCACGTGAAGGCGACCGCCGGCGTGGAGTGCCGCAAGGACGTGGACGTCATTGACGAGACGCCGGCTGCGTACAAGCCCATCGACGCGGTGATGGCGGCGCAGGCGGACCTGGTGGAAGTGGTCCACACCCTGAAGCAGGTCGTGTGCGTGAAGGGCTAGAAACCCAGAGGTGACCATGCCGGGATGAAGACACCGAGGCGCCCGCGCTCCCCAAGAGGCCGAAAGGCCGCCAGGATGGGGACGCGGGCGCCGCTATTTTCACGGGGGTGTCAGTGCGTGCCGGGTGGTTCGTGAGTCGCGAGCAGCAAGGAGGAAGTCGTCATGGTGCGCATCGATGGTTCATTGGGTGAGGGCGGGGGGCAGGTGCTGCGCACCTCGCTGTCGCTGTCGCTGGTGACGGGCAAGCCCTTCACCATCCAGAACATCCGCGCGGGTCGGAAGAAGCCGGGCCTGCTGCGCCAGCACCTGACGTCGGTGAAGGCCGCGGAGGCCGTGGGGGCCGCGGAGGTGTCGGGCGCGGAGCTCGGCTCGCGAGAGCTGACCTTCCGGCCGAGTGCCCTGGCCGCGGGGAACTACCACTTCGCGGTGGGCACCGCGGGCAGCGCGACGCTGGTGCTCCAGACGGTGCTTCCGGCGCTGCTCCTGGCGAAGGGGCCTTCCACGCTGATGTTGGAGGGGGGAACGCACAACCCCATGGCGCCACCGTTCGACTTCCTCCAGCGGGCGTATCTGCCGCTGGTCCGTCGCATGGGGCCGTCCGTGGAGGCGACCCTGGAGCGTGCCGGTTTCTTCCCTGCCGGGGGCGGGCGGTTCCGGGTCGACGTGCGACCCGCGCCGTTGAAGCCGCTGCACCTGCTGGAGCGGGGGCGCGTGGTCCGTCGCGACCTGAAGGCCGTGATTGCGATGATTCCGTTCGACGTGGCGCAGCGCGAGCTGGGCACGGCGGGAGCGGCGCTGAAGTGGCGGCCCGATGAACTCCGGACGGAGGAACTGAAGCGTCCGCTGGGGCCCGGCAACGTGCTGGTCGCCGAAGTGGAGAGCGAGCACGTGACAGAGGTCTTCACCGGCTTTGGTGAGCGGGGGAAGCGGGCGGAGGCCGTGGCCGGACAGGTCGCTGAAGAGGTGAAGCGCTACCTCGACGCGGACGTGCCGGTGGGCGAGCACCTGTGTGACCAACTGCTGCTCCTCGTGGCGCTGGCGAAGGGCGGCGTGTTCCGCACGCTGCCATTGGATGGGCATGCCGAGACGCAGCTCCAAACCATCGCCCAGTTCCTGGATGTGAAGGTGGAGGTGCGGGAGGTGTCTCGCGAGGTTCGCGAGGTGGAGGTCCGCGCCTGAGCCCCAGGGGCGCGTCCGCTTGCGGGCGGCCCTGGGGCTGAGCATCGCGCGCTCCGCTCGGAGGGCAGTCAGGCCCCATGGCGGGTGGGCATCTCCGTGGCGCGCGGTCAGGCGCCGGCACCATGCATGTGCGGAGGAGACGTCCGCGTGGCAGAGGTACCTGAAGTCGAAATCATCACCCGGGATTTGCGGCAGGCCGTCGTGGTCGGCAACCGGGACGCGGACGAGAGCCTATGGCAGGCGGGGATTGCCCCACGCAGGCTGGCGTCGTCTCTCACGGCCGATGAGGTGGTGCGGCTGGACCGCGCCATCCAGGCGGTGCTCGATGAAGGGCTCCGCATGCGGGGAACCCAGCGAGACCTCTTCGGCGTTCAGGGCCAGGCGAAGCACCGGCGCAACGTGTTTGGCCGCGCCGGGGCGCCGTGCCCGCGCTGTGCCACACCGGTCTCCCATCAACGCATCGGTGGACGGAACACGTACTGGTGTTCCTCGTGCCAGCCCCTGGCGAGCGCACCCGAAGTCCCCGCGCAATCCTCGCTGCTCTGAATCGCGGCGCGTCGCGTGGACCCGTTGATGCCAGGATCCCCGCGAGGCTTCCTCGCGCCCGTGCGTTCGTTCCGGTCAGGCCCGCATGTTAGATCACGTCCCGATGCCCCGGGTTGCTGCCGCCTGAACTCAAGGCCAGCCCCGGAGCATGAGGGGGAACGATGCCGTCAAGAATTGCAGGTGGGCTTCTAGGGCTTGTGTTGCAACTGGCGCCGTGTGTGTTGGGAATGCCGATGGCGCTCGCCGCGTCGCCGCGCGTTTCCGGGGAGGTCACCCACGACCTTCCCGTGAGATTCGAAGACTGCAAGGGTCCGCCTCCGGCGGCGCGAACGACGACGCGTGCGGTGCGTGGGGATGAGCTGCCCGACTTCGTCATCACCGATGTTCGTGCGCCATCGCGCGTCTACGGGCGGGACCCCTTCGAGGTTGTCGTCACGGTCTGCAACATGGGCCGCCGCGCGGGGAGCGCGGACGTCGAGGTGTTCGTGTCCCGGGACGTGTGCATCGCCAAGGAGGACGCGTTGCTCGGGGCCGTTTCCTCGGGATGGGTGGGGGCCGGGAAGTGTGCGTCACGTTCAATCGTCGCCAACAAGGAGGCGTCCCAGTCGGGGATGTGGTTCATCGGGGCCTTGGTGGATCCGCACGCGCGTGTGGACGAGGTCTCGGAGGAGAACAACGCGCACGCTGGCGACTCCGTGACGTTCGACGCGCTTCCCGACTTCACCGTGGAGTCGGTGGCTGTGCCCTCGGTCGTTCGCCCGGAGTGGCCTTTTTATGTGGCTGCCCGTGTGTGCAACAGAGGCCAAGGGTCTGAGCAGGCGACGGTATATCTCTATCGGTCGTCCGACGCACATATCGACACCGACGACGTCGTCATGCGCGACCAGTCGTGGCTCTTTCTCGATGCCGGACGATGCGAACGCGTCGTGTTCGTCGGGGTGCTCGGCGAACCGGGCACTTCGTACCTCGCGTTCATGGTGGATCCGCTGAATGAGCGGCCCGAGGCTGACGAGACCAACAACCTCAGTGTCGTCAGTCCTCTCGAGGTGGGCTCGATTCCCGACTACGTCGTCGCGGCGCTGAGGGCGCCGGCCATGGAGTCGATCAACGGGAGCCTTCCTGTGCGCGCGACAGTGTGCAACCAGGGCACGGCTCCCGCGTCCGCCACGCAGGTGCAATTCCAGCTTCGTGCCAGTGAGCCCTCCGCTGAAGGCGTGTTGCGTGTCTCATCGCGGAACATCCCGGCCTTGGAGGCCAACCAGTGCATCGAGTGGGAGGAGTCGCTGGGCTCCATGGCGAACGCGGCGCGAAGCTGGCGGCTGGTGGCCACGGTGAATCCGGTTGGTGCGCAGACAGAGGCTCATTCGGGCAACAACGACAGGTCCGTGAACGTCCTGCTGGGCTCCTCGGCGGACCTCTCCGTCACACGCATCGAGCCGCTGACGCACGCGCTCGTTCCGGGGGCCTCCTTCACCACGGAAGTCACGGTCTGCAATACGGGAACGCTCTCCGCGTCGGCGCTGGCGGTTCATGTGGCGCTGTCGGATGGCCCGGACCCTCGGGCAGGCATTCGCGTGGGGACCCGGGCCTTTGGCGCGCTAGGCAAGGGTTGCGCGGTGCTTCCCGTGGTGGGGACGGTTCCCACGCAGGGGTTGCCCGCCACTGTCCATGTGAAGGCCTCGGTGGAGCTCGTTGCGCCTGTCGGGGGAGAGGCACACCTGGAGAACAATGCGCTGACAGGCCCCGTGGTGGGGCTGGGGACCGGGCCTGACCTGGTCGTGACGCGGATCGTCGCCCAGGGGCGTGCGGCGTGGCCCGAAGGGAAGCTGCCTGTCTCGGTGACGGTCTGTAATCAGGGCAATGTGCGGACGCCGCGAGCGGCCGTCCAGACGCTCTTCGTGCCGGAGGTGCTCCCGGAGATCTCGGCGGGCATCCAGGGGGCGAAGCTGTCTGTCGAGTCGTTGGCGCCAGGGGCCTGCATCACGTTGGACGCGGAGGCGAGGGTGCCCTACTACACGGGGGCGTTTCGATTGGCGGCGAGAGCCGACATCGACAACGCCATCACGGAGTTGGTGGAGTCCAACAACGACGCCCTGGGGGACATCATCCAGGTGACCCAGCTCAGTGGATTGGTCGTCACGGACCTTCAAGCGCCGACGGCGATCAACACGAACGCCACCATCAATGCCACCGCGACGGTGTGCAACCGGAGCCCGGTGGCTCAGCCTGGCACTGCGGTCGGGCTCGCGCTGCGCACGGAGGATGACTTTCCCGTCTCCGCGCTCTCCGAGTATGTCGTGGTTCCGGCGCTCGTTCCGGGTGCGTGCGCACAGGCGACGCTGCGGGGCTGGTCCAACGTGCCGCAGGAGGGCGCCTACAGGCTGGTGGCTTATCTCGGAGACCCATGGGACGTGTATGCCCCCGAGCAGTGGCGCGCCCTCTTGTTCTCCGTGCCCATCGCCGTGGGGGGCTGGAGCGACTTCGCCGTGACGGCCGTGAGTGCCCCGGTGGTCGTCCAAGCAGGTGACGCGTATTCGACGGAGGTCTCCGTCTGCAATCGAGGCTTTGGTCAGGCGTCGGCCTCCGTGAGGGCCTACTTGTCTCGTGACGAGCACCTGGACCCGGCGGTGGATGTGCGGGTCGGGCAGATGAGCGTGACGCTTGCCCGGGGGCAGTGCCGGACAGTGTCGGTGTCGTCGCGGGCCACCGTCAGCAGCGGGGACGTCTGGTACGTGGCCGCGGACGTGAGTGTGGGTAGCCTCCCGGACCTGGTGTCCGCCAACGATGGTCAAGTGGGTGCTCGGATGGTCGTGACACCCTGAGCCCGAGAGGGGGGCGCGGGCGAGTGGGCAGCGGACACGGTGGCTGTTATGACAGCCCCGTGTCCGACGTCACACCCCCCGCGTCACCTCCGTTTGAAGCCGCGCTGGTCCGCGCCAGCGAGGAGCTCGGCTTCCCCAGCTACTACCAGTCCTGTGTGCGTCCGTTGCTGCGCAACCCGGAAGGCCGCTGGCCGCGGTGCTGTGGCGGCGGGTGTGAGCCGTGCGCCCAGACGCTCATCCAGGTGGCCCTGCGCACCCTGGAGTTGATGGGCACGCCACGCCAGACGCCGCTTCCGGACTGAGGCGGAGGCCACACGTATGTCCGCACCGCACCCGTTGCTGCTCGTGGATGACGACGCCGCGTTCCGCAAAGTCTATGGCGGGCTGCTGCGCGATGCGGGTTACGAGGTAGTGGAAGCTGCGGACCGGCCTTCCGCTCGCGCGGCCTTCGATGCACGCGACTTCCCCCTGGTGCTGCTCGACCTGATGCTGCCTCCCGACGGGAGCGTCTCCGCGGGGCTGGAGGGGCTCGCGGCGTTGCTGAGCGCGAAGCCCGGGACGAAGGTCATCGTCGTGTCCGGGGCAGGGGACACGCGGCACACGCTGGAAGCGGTGCGCCTGGGCGCGTACGACTTCCTCACCAAGCCAGTGGACCCGGATGTGCTGCTGGTGGTGGTGCAACGGGCGCTCGCGCGGGTGACACTGGAGCGGCAGGTGGAGACGCTGCGCAGCTCGCTCACGCGCGCGGCGGGCGGTGTCTCCCTGGTGGGGCAGAGCGCGTCCTTCCTGGCGGCCACGTCCCTGGCGGAGCGCGTGGCGGCCAGTGAGCTGCCGGTGCTCGTCACTGGCGAGAATGGGACGGGGAAGGAGCTGCTCGCGCGCACCGTCCACCTCAAGAGCCGCCGCCACGACGGGCCCTTCGTCCCCATCAACTGCGGCGCACTGCCGGAGTCGCTGCTGGAGAGCGCCCTGTTCGGCCACGTGAAGGGCAGCTTCACCGGGGCGACCAAGGACCACCGTGGCCTCTTCGCGGAGGCGGACGGAGGCACGCTCTTCCTGGACGAACTGGGCGACATGTCGCCGTCCCTCCAGGTGAAGGTGCTCCGTGCGTTGGAGACGGGCGACATCCTTCCGGTGGGCGCGGACCGGCCCGTCCAGGTGGACGTGCGGCTCATCTCCGCCACCCACCAGGACCTGGGGCGCATGCTTCAGGAAGGCGCCTTCCGCGAGGACCTCTACTGGCGCGTGAAGGGCGTTGAAATTCGCCTGCCGCCCCTGCGCGAGCGCTCCGCGGACCTTCCGCTGCTGGCCAAGCACTTCCTCAATCAGTGCGCCCACCTGTGCCCGGACGGGCGCGCCCGGCTGTTGTCGGACGCCGCGGCGGAGGCCCTGCTGGCCCATGCGTGGCCGGGGAATCTGCGCGAGCTGCGCCATGAGATGCAGCGCGCCACCGTGCTGGCGGGGGAGCGGCGCGAAATCCAGCCCGAGGATTTGTCCTTCACCGGCAGCGAGCGGCTGCACGCCACCCGCGCGCCAGGTACAACGACGCTGGCTCAGAAGGTGGAAGCGTTGGAGCGGCGCGAAATCGAGGAGGCCCTGCGGCGCCTGAATGGCAACCGCACGCACACGGCGGAGGCGCTGGGCCTGTCGCGCCAGGGACTGCTCAAGAAGCTGGAGCGCTTTGGACTGACGTGAGTCAGAAGAGCCGGACGCCCAGGCCCAGTCGTACGCTGTAGCCCAGGCGCGTGTGGCTTTCCCCCGAGCGCTCCTGGAAGGACTCCACGCCGAGCTGGCCCGCCGCCAGCGCCGACAGGTTGCTGCCCAGGTACACCTCCACGCCGCCTCCGCCGAGCGCCTGGATGCGCCGCGACTGGCCATTGGACAGACCGATGTCCACCGGCACGTCCAACAGCCCCAGCACGGACACCGTGTCCGCGACGCGCCAGCCCGCCACCAGCCCGGGCGATACGCGGAACAGCACGCCGGAGTAGTTCCGGTCATCCATGTACGTGGCGCCCGAGTTGAGCACCACGCCCAGGCCCAGCGTGGGCGCCAGGGACAGGATGCCTTGCTCCAGCACCTTGCGCCGCACCGCGAGCTCCAGCGAGGCGGAGAGCTGGAACCACTGGAGCCGCGCGCGTGCCTCCAGTTCGAAGCCGGAGATGCCTTGCCGGAAGCCCACGCCGATCTCCGGTGCGCCCACGAAGCCATAGAGCGCCGTGGCTCCGTCCGGCAGCGTCACTGGCGCCAGCACTGCGCCCAGCGGATCCTCGCTCGTGCCGCGAAGAAGC
Organism: Myxococcus sp. CA005; assembly: GCF_006518205.1. NCBI lineage: Bacteria > Pseudomonadati > Myxococcota > Myxococcia > Myxococcales > Myxococcaceae > Myxococcus > Myxococcus sp. CA005. Next base: position 11,717 of record NZ_SRLV01000028.1, read on the forward strand.
GCCGTGTCAGACGTCGTGACGCGCGGCGTTTCGTCGGCGGGAGCAGGGGCTGGCGCCTGGGCGGCGGACTCCAGGGAAACGAGCAACAGCGCGGACACGAGTGGGCCAAAGCAGCCGGGACGCATCATGAATACACCCTACCCCGCAGAGCGGCGGGCGGAAACCCCAACGATTCCAGGGGCTTGTCGGCGCCTTGCGTATTTGTCCGGCTTGGCGCGAAGATTTAGTAATTCATGGCTACCGCGCTCCCACAACCTTCCACGTATGCCGGACCGGAAGCCCTGGCCGAGGCGGGGGCGCGTCGCCATGCGTCACGAGGCCGGCCCCGGGTGTTGCTGGTGGATTCGGCGCCGGGCGCGCAGGCCGTGCTGGCCGCTGCGCTGGCGGAAGCGGGCTTCGAAGTCCTGCTGGTCGCGGGCGCGCAGGCCGCGTTGGCGTCGCTGGCGGAAGGCGGCACGGCGCCGCAGCTGGTCGTCACCGAGGTGGAGCTCCAGGACGGAGACGGCTTCAGCCTGTGTGGCCAGGTTCGCGCGGACGCGCGCACGGCGCACCTGCCGGTGTTGCTGCTGGCTCGGCGTGAAGAGGAGTTCCACCGGGACCTTGCGGGCGGCGTGGGCGCGGACGACTATCTGGCCCATCCCGTGGACGCGCGAGACGTGGTGGCGCTGGCCCGGCTCAAGGCGGGCCAGTGCAGCGGTGACGCGGCCTTCGCGTCGGACACGCAGCGGCTGCCGCTGACGGACGTGGCGCGAGCGCTGCTGGCGGGCGTCCGCTCAGGCCGCGTGGTGATGGCGGAGGGCCAGGGCTGGTTCGCCTTCCGGCACGGCCTGGTGGTGGACGCCGTCTTCAATGGCGAGCGCGGCAGCCTGGCCTTCCGGCGGATGCTCTGCTTCGGCGCGGGTGATTACGCGGTGACGCTGGGGCCCGAGCTGCACAAGGGCTCGTTCACCATGGACCGCCCGTACCTGTGCGAGACGGTGCTGCAGGGGCTGGAGCGCTTCGACGCGCTGCGTGCCCGAGGCCTGCCGCTGGCATCTCGGCTGACGGTGGACTTCGCCCGGCTGGCGGAGATGCTGGCGTCGTTGCCGGAGGACGTGGGCGAAGTGGTGCGCCTCTTCGACGGGCGCCGCACGCTGCGCGCCATGTTGCTGGAGTGCCAGTTCCCGGAGGCGGTGGCGTACGAGGCGTCCACGCGGCTGTTCGCGCTGGGCATCCTGGTGCCCGCGTGCCTGCTGGAGGAGCGCGAGCGGGCGCACTGTGGCTCCACGGTGCCCGGCTTCTTCGAGCCCGCGCCCTCCGTGGACGCCGAGCCGGTGGATGCGCGGGAGCCGGCCCCCGCTGCCTGCGGTGGGGATGGGGCCTCCGCGCCCTTCACCCTGGTCGGAGGCTCGCAGCCTCCCGTCATCCTGGACTTCCCCAAGAAGGTCCCCGGCGCGTCGAGTGGCGCGGAGGGCCTGGAGGGGGCTGTCCGGTCCGACGACGCAGGCGTTTGAAGGGTTTGACTCGGCGGCCCTCGGTAGGGGACAAGGCCCGGCGCGGGGTGCTCCATCCGCTGGGCGCCCGTTGAGGCACACCCACCATGTCCGGTCACAATCGGTGGTCGAAGATCAAGCGCCAGAAGGCCGCGATGGGCGCGACCAAGGGGAAGCTGTACTCCAAGGTCGTCAAGGAAATCACCGTCGCGTCGCGGCTCGGTGGCGGTGAGCCCTCCGGCAATGCCCGCCTACGCGTCGCGCTGGCCGCGGCCCGCGAGGCCAACATCCCGAAGGACACCATCGAGCGCGCCATCAAGAAGGGCACGGGCGAACTGGAGGGAGAGAACTACGAGGAGGTGACGTACGAGGGCTACGGCCCCGGCGGTGTCGCCATCCTGGTGGAATGCCTCACCGACAACCGCAACCGGACCGCGGCCGACATGCGCTCCACCTTCAGCGCGTACGGGGGCAACCTGGGCGCCGAGGGCGCGGTGGCCTGGATGTTCCAGAAGAAGGGCGTCATCAGCGTGAAGTACGGCCCCTCCGAGGACCAACTGATGGAGCAGGCCATCGACGCGGGCGCCGAGGACGTCATCATGCTGGGGGACGAAGGCTCCGAGGTGCGCACCGCGGCGGCGGACCTGCACACGGTGGCGGGACGGCTCCAGGAGTCGGGCCTGCCGCTGGGGCAGCAGCGGTGGGTGTTCCTCCCCCAGAACACCGTCGCACTGGACGTGGACACGGTGAAGAAGCTCCTGAAGCTGCTGGACGCGCTCGAGGAGAACGACGACGTGCAGAACGTGCACGGGAACTACGAAATCGAAGACGCGATGCTGGATTCGTTGTTGCAGTAGCGGAGTCCTGGAACGGAGTGGAACGTGCGCGTGCTTGGCGTTGACCCGGGAAGCCGGTTCATGGGCTTCGGGGTGGTGGAGGAGAAGCGGGGCCGGCTGGTGCACGTGGGCCACGGTGTCATCAAGGGCGATCCGGCGTTGCCGCTGTCGGACCGCCTGCGGGACTTGCACGGCGCGCTGACGGCGGCCCTGGTGAAATACCGCCCGGCCGCGGTGGCGGTGGAAGGCGTGTTCACCTTCCGCAACGCACGCAGCGCACTGGTGCTGGGGCATGCGCGCGGCGTCGCGCTGCTGGCGGCGGCGCAGGCGGGGCTGCCCGTCTTCGAATACGCGCCGGCGAAGGTGAAGAAGGCGGTGGGGGCGGGCGGCGCGGACGGGAAGGACGCAGTGGCGCGGATGGTGCGGACCTTCCTGGAGCTGGATGCGTCGGTGCTGGAGCGCGCGGACGCGAGTGATGCGCTGGCGGTGGCGCTGTGCCACCTCAACCATGGGCGGGCCGCGGTACCGGCGGCGTCCGCGTCGGGCAAGAAGCGCAAGGGCGCGGCGGCGCTGCTGGCGGACCGGCTGGCGCCCGCGTACCGGCGTCCGGAGGCGAGATGATTTCGCGGTTGCGTGGGACGGTGTTGGAGAAGGACCTGGAGGACGCCACCATCGACGTGGGCGGCGTGGGTTACCGGGTGAACTTCTCCTCACTGGCGCTGGGGAAGCTGCCGGCGGAGGGACAGCCGGTGGACGTGCGCGTGCGCACCGTGGTGCGCGAGGACGCCTTCGACCTCTTCGGCTTCCTGACGAAGGGCGAGGAAGAGGTGTTCCTGCTGCTCAACAGCGTCTCGCGGGTGGGACCCCGGCTGTCGTTGATGGTGCTGTCCGGCATGGAGGTGCCGGAGCTGGTGGCGGCGCTGTCGCGGGGCGAGGTGGCGCGGCTGGCGAAGATTCACGGCGTGGGCAAGAAGACCGCCGAGCGGCTGGTGCTGGAGCTCAAGGACAAGGTGAAGACGATTCACCTGGAAGCGGTGTCGCGCGGGACCGCGCCGGCCGCCGTCAGTGGAGCCCATGCGGACCTGGTCTCCGCGCTGCTCAACCTTGGCTACAAGCAGCCCCAGGCGGAGAAGGCCGCGGACCTGGCCAGCGAACGGCTGGGGGCGGAGGCCACCTTCCAGGCGCTGTTCCGCGAGGCCCTCAAGGCGCTCCGCTCGGGCGGCTGATCGCTGCGACACATCGGGTGTGACGGCGCTGTGACGGCAAAATCCGGGAGAACGGCTGGGCCGTACCGTCCTCTCTCCCGTTGAGAGCTTGAAAGACGCTGGGGCCAGAAGGCCCCAGTGTTGCCCTGTCTTCAGAAGTCGTCAGGCGTCGCGTGATGACGGACAGCAGACGCGATTTCCTACCCGAGTCCGAGTAGGAGCATCCGGCATGGGTGACACTTTCCAGCTCCAGCGGCGAGGGCCGGCACGGCGCCGAGGATGAGGGTTGCATACATGACGTCATGGCGTGCCATTCCTGTGGGGCTGTTGCTGCTTTGCGGGGGAACTGCGGGGTGTGCGCCGCTGGTGGAAGGTGATGCGGGGGAGGAATGGACGCGGGCCGTTCCCGGGTCGCAGGCACCTGTCGACATGTCGAAGGAGTCGTCGGGGCGCAAGGCGCCCGTCCTGTTTCCGCAGCCTTGGGCGGTGTGCAGCGACACGGCCCAGCGGCTGCGTGACATCCGACCGGGACTGACAGGTTCACAGCCGCAGGAACTGGCGCGGGCGGGCGAGGTGCTCGTCTTCAGTGCGGATGACGGCGTGAGTGGCCGCGAGCTGTGGGCCAGCATCGACGGGGCGCGGCAGACGCTCCGGCTGAAGGACCTGCGGCCAGGGCCGGCGGGTTCGCAGCCTCGGAACCTGACGCGGGTGGGGCCCTGGGTCTTCTTCGTCGCGGACGACGGCGTGCATGGCGCGGAGCTGTGGCGCACGGACGGCACGGCGGACGGCACGGTGCTGGTGCGGGACGTGCGGCGTGGGACGGTGGGCGCGGCGCCGGAGTTCCTCACCGAGGTGGACGGCGCCCTCTACTTCACGGCGGATGACGGCGTGAGTGGCCGCGAGCTGTGGCGCACCGACGGCACGGAGAAGGGCACGGAGCGGGTGCACGATTTCCTGCCCGGCGCGGGTTCGCTCGCCCTGAGCCAGTTGACGGCGTGGGGCAAGGGCCTGGCGCTGGTGTCCGCCAACGCCGCGGAGACGGTGCTCTGGTGGGTGGACCGCCAGGGCCGGCCGACGCGGCTGTTCTCCCAGCAGGGCGCCGGGGTGATTTTCGGGCTGACGCCGGCGGGCCGGCACCTGTTCTTCCTGTTGGACCCGGGCACGGAGCAGGGCGAACTGTGGGTGGCGCGCACGGCGCCGCCGTCCGCCGAGCGGGTGCGGACCTTTCCAGGTGACTACCCGGCGTACCTCGCCGCGCTGGATGACACGCTGTACTTCTTGGCGGGTGCGAGCGACTGGTACGGCAACCCAGGCGACGCGGTGCACGGCGGCGAGCTGTGGCGCAGTGATGGCTCGGCGCAGGGCACGGGGCTCGTCGGGGACCTCTGGCCAGGCCCCCAGGGGTCGATGCCCAAGGAGCTGGTCGCGCTGGGCGGCGAGCTGTACTTCACCGCGGACGACGGCGTGCACGGCCGCGAGTTGTGGCGGACCGACGGCACGGCGCAGGGCACGATGATGGTGCGAGACATCGCGCCGGGGCCGGTGGGCAGCGTGCCCACGGGGCTCAAGGCCGAGTCCGGCTGGCTGTTCTTCTCGGCGGAGACGGCGGGGCACGGGCGCGAGGTCTGGTACAGCGCCGGCCGCCCCTGGGTGACGAGCCGGCTGCTGGACATCGCGCCGGGGGCCGCGTCGTCGAACCCGTTCAACTTCGTGCGCGCCGGCTTCAACATCTTCTTCGCCGCGTCGGATGGAGACAGGGACCAGGAGCTGTACGCGGTGCCCTTCCGCCCCTGGTGGCTCTGCTTCAGCCGGGACTGCTGAGCGCTAGGCGGCCCGCCGTGACGCGGGGGTGGGCCGCACGTCGCCGAAGTTGGGCGCGGGCAGGACGATGGTGGGCGACAACCCGGGCGCCATGACGTGCGCGGTGAGCTGCGAGGACGGGTGGAAGTTGATGAACGCGCCCTCCACGGAGGACGTGCCCGCGAACAGCTTCTCCACCACCATGGAGGAGTACTGGTCCAGGGAGTCCTCGCGCGTGTTGCCGTTGAGGACGACCTCCCAGCCCATGTGCTCGGCGAAGCGGCGCACGCCGGGGATGGCGGACTGGAGCGGCGTGTAGCTCTCCGTGGCCACGCCATTCTCGCTGGTGACGAACACCTCGCGCGAGGTGGCCACCGCCAGCGACATGTTGCCGCGCGTGTGGCCGGGCGTGCTCAGCAGCGCCGCGCCCTGTCCCAGCCACACGTCACCGTCCAGCAGCACCACGCGCTCGCGGGGGATGTCGGCGCCGCCCGGGACGAGCCACACCGCCTGCATGGGGTGCGGCTCCAGGGCCACCTCCCATTCGGCGCGCTGCACCAGCAGCCGGGCCCGGGGGAAGTACGCGGGCATGCCGTCACCGCCCAGCCAGCCGCGCAGGTCCTGGATGTGGAGGTGGTCGAAGGCCAGGTAGTCCACATCCGACGGGATGAGGCCGAGCGCGGCCAGGTGGCTCTGCACCGAGCCGTGCCGCGTGGACATCACCTTGTCTGAAACGAAGCCGCCGTAGCGCTCGCGCAGCGCGCGGTAGAAGGGGGCGGAGACGCCGCGCTCGTAGTCGGAGGGGTTGAACAGCAGCGTTCGCCGCGCGCCCTCCCGGTCCACGAACTGCACTACCTGCATCCGGTTCGTCAGCATGACGTAGGGCGCCGGAGACGACGCCGCGCCGCTGAAGGCGAACTGGGCGGGGTAGGGGAAGGTGACGAGGTCGCAGGTGGCCACCGCGGCCACCGGGCCTTCCCTCACAAAGGCCTCCCGCGCATCCAACGCGGCCCGGCGGAGCTTCTGGAGCCGGAGCCCGGGCACGGGTTCGGCGCGCGCGCCGGCCAGGGAGGGGAGGGGACGAAACGCAGGGCTCGTGTTCATGCGGTCTCCAGGCTCGACTCTCGCATACGGCAGGCGCACTTCAATCGCCTCGGAGTATCGGCGGGGGCTGTGCCTGGAACGCTGGGAGGGGGCCCTACCTTCCCCTGCCCGCGCCCGCCTGGCTGGCAGGGCCGGCGGCCGTCTGGATGTATCGCCGCCAGATGTGCGGCGACACGCGCGGCCTTCCTGTATAGGGTCCGGATGGTCATGGCGAGGAAGTCCGACACACTCTCGGAAGACGTCCTGCCCGAGGACGTCCGGCTCGAGGCTTCCCTGCGTCCGCGCTCGTTCGACGAGTACGTGGGCCAGGGGCCCGTCGTCGAAAAGCTCAAGGTCTACGTGCAGGCCGCGCGCAGCCGGGGCGAAGCCCTGGACCACTGCCTGTTCTCCGGCCCGCCGGGCCTGGGCAAGACGTCGCTGGCGCACATCATCGCGAACGAACTGGGCGTGGGAATCCACGTCACGAGCGGCCCCGCCCTGGAGCGCAAGGGGGACCTCGCGGGCCTGCTCACCAACCTCGACGCGCGGGACGTGCTCTTCATCGATGAAATCCACCGCCTCAACGCCGCCGTGGAGGAATACCTCTACCCGGCCATGGAGGACTTCCGGCTGGACATCACCATCGACACCGGGCCCGCCGCCCGGGCGATGAAGATTGATTTGCCGCCCTTCACGTTGATTGGCGCCACCACGCGCACCGGCCTGCTCACCTCGCCGCTGCGCGACCGCTTCCAGATTCAGGAACGGCTGGAGTACTACGACGCCAAGGCGCTGGAGAGCATCCTCCACCGCTCCGCGCGCATCCTGGGCATTCCCCTGGACAAGGACGCCGCGCGCGAGGTGGCCAGCCGTTCGCGGGGCACGCCGCGCATCACCAACCGGCTGCTGCGCCGGCTGCGTGATTTCGCGGAGGTGGAAGGCAATGGCAGAATCACCCTGGAGCTGGCGCAGAAGTCGCTGGACAGGCTCGGGGTGGACGCCAGCGGCCTGGACTCCATGGACCGCAAGATTCTGCTGACCATTCTCGACAAGTTCGGCGGCGGCCCGGTGGGTGTGGAGACCATCGCCGCCAGCGTGGGCGAGCAGCGCGATACCATCGAGGACGTGTACGAGCCCTTCCTGATGCAGGAAGGCTTCCTCCAGCGTACGCCGCGGGGCCGGATGGCCACGCACCGCACGTACCAATATTTCAAGAAGCAACCACCGCCCACGCCCCAGGGCAGCCTCTTCTGAGATGCCATGAGCCAGGACACGCCTTCCTCACCGCCCCGCGTCCCCCGCGACTTCTACGCCGACCTGATGCGCGCTTCCCAGACGTCGCGCGCCGGCTTCCTCGCCGAACGCGAGCGCTGGCTGCGCGGCGTGCCCGTGGAGGGGCGGGAGGAGCTGCTGTTCGAGTTCGAGATGCTGCTGCGCGCGGTGGAGCGCTACCTCAACCTCAACACGGTGGTGGACGCGCGCGACAGGCCGCTCGTCACGCGTGACTTCCGCGAGGAGCTGGCGGACGTGCGCGACGCCATGGACCGCGCCATCCGTGTCGCGCGCCACCTGCAGGACCCGGACAGCGACCAGAAGATGGTCTTCCGCAAGTACGTGGAGACCCAGCTCGCGGACGACCGCGTCCGGCGCGCGCTCATCGAAGAGCAACTGGACCAGGAGACGCCGCCCGAAAGCCTCTTCGTGCTGCGCGAGGCCTTCGACGCGCTGAAGAACCTGCTGGACCACCTGCTCAAGCTGCCGGCGGCGAACCTCGGCCTCTTCCAGGACGTGGGCAAGCTGTCTCTGCGGGAAATCGTCCTCAACCGCTACTTCCGCCCCTTCCGCCCGTTGGAGTTCCGCGTCGAATACGACCGGCTCCGTTCGGTGCGGCTGCTGGACACGCTGGTCACCCTCCAGGAGGAGCAGCGCACCGCCTTCACCACCGCCTTCCTGGGCCTCTTCCGGCTGCTGCACTACCTGGCCTACGTGGACGCGGAGGAGCAGCCGCCCTTCTCCCGTCGTGTGCGCGTGCTGCTGGCGCTGGTGCGCAGCGAGGCCACCGCGCTGGCGTCGTGGATGCACTCGGAGCTGTCTCCCAATGCTGGCTCCAAGTCCCTGCAGGCCGCCACGCTGCGCGCCGCGCGCGACATCGCCCGGGAGACGGAGCGCGTGGCCCGCGAGGTGCTGGTCAACCTGGACCGCGACGCGGAGGCCCCCCTGCGCGCCGCGTCCGCCTTCACGGCGGTGCTGCGCACGCAGGTGGTGGCGCTGGTGGAGGCGTTGGCGCCCAACGGGGGCCTGGCCGACGGTGTCTTCGACGAACTGATGAGCCCGCAGGAGGCTGCGCTGCGCCTGCGCAAGGACCTGTGGGTATACGCCCAGCTGTGCCGCGCCGCGGAGTCCCACTTGCGCGCCGAGGACGTCCCCGCCGCCGAGCGCGTGCTGGACGCCCTCAAGGGCTTCCTGGGCTACTTCCACGACGGCAGCTACCAACTGCTGCGCTACGGCGACTACGACGCCTTCGACCGCTTCACCTCGCTGCTGGTGGAGCTGCCCTGGCCTCCAGAAGGGCCTGGCATCCGCGCCCGGCTCGGCGAGGACCTGCGGCGCTTCATCCAGACGCTGGAGTCCACCTTCCACTCCGTCAGCCGTCGCACGCACCTCCAGGGCCGTGGCTTTGATCGCCAGGACGCAGAAGCCCTACGGGACAGGTTCCTCACCACCCCCGCACGCTGATACAGCCCCGTCGTGGTGCTACTGGCCACCCCGCATGGCGGCCCCTGTGTGGGGGGAGTTGTCACGGCGGGTGTTTGCGTCGTTGAGTTCCTTGCGCTATGGACGCGCCCGTGTTGCATGGAAGACACGGGTTGGTGACGAGGGGGAGGGCGCGGGGATGCCAAGGACGGGGATGACAAATCCCCGACATCGGTGTCGCGGTTCAGGAGGGAATCAGCAATCCGCTACGGGGGGAGGGGCGCCAGGCCGGAACCGGTGCCCCTGAAGACGCACGAAAAAGCCGAGCAACTCCAAGGGGTTGGAGCTGAATTTCAAGCCCGCGGCGCTGCCAGGCATGTCACACGGAAGTGGCATGCTGCTTGCTGGACTCGCGCGTCACATCAGACCACTGATGAACGTTTCCAGCCCTCCGGCGGGTCTGGAGCGGAAGCTCCGCAGCACCGAGAAGCCACGAGGCGACACCCACAATGCGACCGTCCTCCTACAACCAGCGCACTCTCTCGAAGATCGCCTCCCTGCAGGGCGTCGGGCTCCACTCGGGTGCCCGGGTGACGCTCACCCTGCGCCCGGCGCCCCCGGGGCATGGCATCGTCTTCGTGCGCACGGACCTCGCCCGCCCGGTGAGCATCCCCGCGCTGGCGGAGTACGTGGTGGACACGTCGCTGGCCACGACGCTGGGGCGTGACGGTGTCCGCGTGGGCACGGTGGAGCACCTGATGGCGGCGCTGGCCGGCATGGGCATCGACAACCTCCGGGTGGAGCTGGACGGTCCGGAAGTCCCCATCATGGACGGCAGCGCGGCGCCCTTCGCGGCGCTCATCCAGAGCGCGGGCGTGCGGGAGCAGGAGGCGCCCAAGGAGCTGCTGGTCATCCGCAAGGCGGTGTCGGTGGTGGACGGCGACAAGCAGGCCTCGCTCACGCCGGCCCGGCACTTCCGCATCAGCTGCACCATCGACTTCGAGCACCCCGTCATCCAGGGCCAGTCCTTCGACCTGGACTTCGGTGACCGGGACTTCGCGCGTGAGATTTCCCGCGCGCGCACCTTCGGCTTCCTGCGGGACGTGGAGAAGCTGAAGCAGATGGGCCTGGCCCGGGGCGGTTCGCTGGAGAACGCCATCGTCGTGGACGAGGTCTCCATCCTCAACCCGGACGGGCTGCGCTTCCCGGACGAGTTCGTTCGCCACAAGATCCTGGACGCCATCGGCGACGTGTCGCTGTTCGGCCGGCCCGTCATCGGCCACATGACGGCGTACAAGACGGGCCACGCGCTCAACCACAAGCTGGTGCGCAAGGTGATGTCCGACCCGAGCTGCTACGAAATCGTTCCCGCCCGCCGCCGCGAGCTGGAGGGCATGGGATTGGGCTTCTCTGGACTGGCCGGCGCGCTGGACTTCGAGCCGCTTGTCGCCTGACGTCATTAACTTGCAGGTCCGGTAAGGCTCGGCTAAGTGGGCGGGATATGCTCAACCGTCCCACCCGCGTCATCCTCGCCGCGCTCCTGGCGGCCTCCTTCACCGCCGGCTGTAACAAGGAGAAGGCGCCGGCCACCGCTCCCGCGGCGCAGCAGGCTGCGGGTGAGCCCGCGCCCGACACTGTCGTCGCGACGTTCGGCGACGGGCAGAAGATCACCTACAAGGAGCTCAGCGAGCGCCTCCAGGAGCCGCTGGCCAACCTGGAGAAGCAGAAGTCGCAGCTCCTGAAGCGTGGCCTGGACGGCATGGTGACGGAGAAGCTCGTGGATGCAGAGGCCAAGAAGCGCGGCCTCTCCCAAGAGGCGTATCTGAAGGCGGAGATCGACGACAAGGTCCCCGCGCCCACCGAGGAGCGCATCAAGGAAGTCTACGACGGTGCCGCTGGCCAGCTGCCCGAGGGTTCCACCTACGAGCAGATGAAGCCGCAGATCGTGGAGTTCCTGACGCAGCAGCCGAAGCAGGAGCGCGCGCAGGCCCTCTTCGAGGAGCTGCGCAAGTCCGCCAACGTCAAGCTGACGCTGCCGGAGCCGCCGCGTCCCCCGGTTGTCCGCAAGCAGGTGGCCGCCACGGGCGCCGCCAAGGGGGGGCCTGAGGGCGCGCCCGTCACCATCGTCGAGTTCAGCGACTTCCAGTGCCCGTTCTGCAGCCGCGCCAACCCGGCGCTGGCGCAGGTGCAGCAGGAGTACGGCGACAAGGTCCGCATCGTGTTCCGCCACTTCCCGCTCGACTTCCACAAGGAGGCGCCGAAGGCCTCCGAGGCCTCGCTGTGCGCGGGCGATCAGGGCAAGTTCTGGGAGATGCACGACCTGCTCTTCGCCAACCAGCAGGCGCTGGGCGTGGACTCCCTGAAGAAGTACGCCGCCGACCTGCAGCTGGACACGGCGAAGTTCAACGCCTGCCTGGACTCGGGTGAGAAGGGCGCCATCGTTCAGAAGGACCTGGCCGAGGGCAAGCAGGCGGGCGTGTCTGGCACCCCGGCCTTCTTCATCAACGGCATCCTGCTGTCCGGCGCGCAGCCCTTCGAAGAGTTCAAGAGCATCATCGACGCGGAGCTGAACGCGCCGAAGAAGTAGTTCCCGGCAGTCGGAGAGGTGGGCAGTGGCGACACGACCCAAAGCCACGCCCCGCCTCGCGAGTGATGCGGCATCGCTCGACCTGGAGCGGCCGCTCGCCCAGGGGTTGTCCCCCTCCCGTCCCCTCCAGGCCTGGTTCCACGGGCCGGAGGGGATGGTCCTCCTCCAGGAGCCGCCCGGCTTCGCTGGCTTCCTTGCCGGCAGCCTGCGCACCCTGTCGGTGGAGGAAGTCTTCGCCCACGTCCTGTCCGGCATCCGCAGCGGCCTGCTGGCGGTGCAGCACGCCACGGGGCGCCGCACGGTGTCCTTCCGGGACGGGCAGGTGGTGTTCGCCACCTCCACGGAGCGCTGGGAGCGGCTGGGTGCGGCGCTGCTCCGCCTGGGCTTGCTGACGCAGGCGCAGCTGACGCAGGCCCTGTCGCGCGTGACGCCGTCGCGCCGCATCGGCCAGGTGCTGACGTCGGAAGGGCTCGTCTCCGAAGCCAACCTGTACAGCGCCATGACGTACGTGGTGCGTGAGGTGGTGCTCAGCCTCTTCGAACTGGAGGACGGCAGCTTCGTCTTCGTCGAAGGCCCCGCGCCGATGGCGGACGTGGTGAAGCTGCCCGAGCGCACGCGGGACCTGGTCCTCACCGGCATCAAACGGGCGGAGCTGGTGTCTCGCCTGCGTCGGCGCTTCCCGGACGACACGCGCGTCACGCTGGGGTCCGAAGGACCGCTGCCTGGTGAGTCGCGGTTGTTCGCCAGGCTGGCGGACGGGCTGCCGCTGGCCAGCCTGCGCGCGTCCTATGAAGGCGGCCCGCACGCCTTCTACACGTGGCTGGAGGAAGCGGTGCGCGGCGGCAACGTGGCCGTCCACCCCGCGGCGCCGCCTCCGGCGCAGGCGCCCGCCGTGGAGGGCATGGCCTGGGAGCTGCTGTCCGCGGAGGAGCGCTACAACCTGCTGTTGTCCCTGGTGCACCGGGCCCTGCGCGAGGCCGGAAAGGACACGGACCTGCTGCGCGGCTTCCTCGACGCGCCGCCGCAGGGACTGGAGGACGCGTACGCCGGGGTGACGCTGGCGGCTGACGGGCGCGTGGACGTGGCGCGGCTGAGGGCCAACCTCTCCACGGGAGGCGAGGCGGTGGGCCGGGCCCTCACGTTGGAGGCCCTGGACGCCTTCGTGTCCTATGCGTTGTTTTCAGCGCGCAACGTCCTGCCCGCGGACGTGGCGGAGCGGCTGTCCAACACCTACCGCACCCTCCAAGGAGGACTGGCCTAGGGGTTCGCACGTGCCCACGTTCGCCGTCACGGCGTTCGGGGCGGGGAGCGGGCATGGTCGCGATTCGGAAGTGGGTGTGGGGACTCCTGGCGCTGACGGCGGCCTGCAGTGGCGCTCGCCAAGCGGTGAAGCACGCGGGGACCGGCGGCTCCGGGCCCGCCCCATCAGCGGAGGCGGCGAGCGAGGACAGCCGCTCGACGACGCGCCGCTACGTGGACGAGGACCTGGGCTTCGAAATCATCCGGCCCACGGCGGACTGGCAGTTGGACGAGACGAATGAGCGCACGCCGGAGGGGCTCGCCATTCCCGTCATCCTCCGCCACAACGTCTCCGGAGCGCAGGTGGTGTTGCAGGTGGCGCCCGCGGTGGCCTCTCCCACGCAGTTCGCGGAGCGGCTCACTGAAGGGCTCCGCCAGCACCCGGGCTTCACCACCACGGACCCGGCGCCCATTCCGCTGTCGGACACCGCGGTGGGCTTCGATTTCCAGGTGGGGGATGGCGTGCACGGCAAGGTGGCCGTGCGTGAAGGCATCCCCGGGCGCGTGTTGATGATGCTGGCCACCTGGCCGGCGCAGGCCGCGGCGGACGTGCCCCAGAGCGTGGATGCGCTCATCCAGGGCGTCCGCCCGCTTGCGGGGCCGGCGACGGCGTGGAAGGTGCCCCAGCGCTGAGGGCGCCCCTTCATCAGGGACGCCCTCTGGCTGGAAGCCGAGCTACTTCGCGCGCTTCCGGGCCGGCTTGGCCTTGCTGGCCTTGGCCTCGGGCGCTGCTTCTGCGGGCGCGGTGTCCTGCGTCTGCGCGCGCAGGCGGACGTACTCCACCAGGGTGCGCACGCCCACGCCGGTGCCGCCCTTGCTCAGGTAGCCACGCTCCTTGGGGCTGCTCGCCGGACCCGCGATGTCCAGGTGCACCCACGGCGTCTCGCCCACGAACTCGCGGAGGAAGATGGCGGCGTTGATGGAGCCACCCCAGCGCTCGCCGGAGTTCTTCATGTCGGCGACCTCGGAGCGCAGGGCGTCCTTCTGCATGTCGCTGATGGGCATGCGCCACATCTCCTCGCCCGCGGTGCGCGCGGCCTGGAGCACCTGCGTCACCGTCTCCTCGTGGTCGCCGAAGGCGCCGACGATGTAGTTGCCCAGCGCGACGATGCAGGCGCCCGTGAGCGTGGCCAGGTCGATGATGGCGGCCGGCTTGTGCTCGGTGGCCCACGTCAGGATGTCGCCCAGCACCAGGCGGCCTTCCGCGTCCGTGTTGGTGATCTCCACCGTCTTGCCCAGGCGCGAGGTGAGGATGTCACCCGGCTTGTAGGCGTTGCCGGCCGGCATGTTCTCGCACGCGCCGATGAAGGCGTGCACGGGGAAGGGCGGCTTGAGCGCGGCGATGACCTTCATGGCGCCCAGCACCGCGGCCGAGCCCGCCATGTCCGTCTTCATGTCCACCATGCCGTCCGTCGGCTTGAGCGACAGGCCGCCCGAGTCGAAGGTGACGGCCTTGCCCACCAGCGCCAGCGGCGGCTGTTTGGCGTCGCGCGCGTTCTTGGGCATGTACGTCAGGTGGATGAGGCGAGGCTCCTCGGTGCTCCCCGCGGTGACGCCGAGGAACATGCCCATGTCGAGCTTCTCGATGTCGCGGCGGCCGCCGATGGTGGCCTTCAGCCCGCCTTCCTTCGCGGCCTGACGCGCGGCCTCGGCCAGCACCGTGGGCGTCACCGCGTTGGGCGGCTCGTTGACGAGGTCACGGGCCCAGTTGGTCGCCTCCGCGACGCGCTGCGCCAGCGTCAGCGCGGCATCGAGCTCGCGCGTGCGCTCCGTGCCCTCGGGGAGCAGCAGGGACACCTTGCCCAGCTTCGCGGCGCCCTTCTTCTCCTCGCGCGCGGAGGACTTGTACTTGTCGAAGCGGTAGACGCCCAGCGCCACGCCTTCCACCACGGCGCGCACCGCGTCCTGCGTGGACTCGGTGGCCGGCAGGGCGAACGCCACCGAGGTGACCTTGAGCCGCTGCGCCGTCTTCGCGGCGCGGCCGGCGGCCAGCCGCAGCACTTCCGGGTGGAAGCGGGCGCGGTTTCCCAGGCCCAGCAGCAGCACGCGCTCGGACGACGTGCGCCCCAGGGTGTGCATCACCAGGCTCTGGTCCGCGCGTCCCTTGAAGCCCTCCTGGGTGGCGGCGCCGCGCAGGCGTCCTTCCAGGGCGCCATCCGCCGAGGAGAGGGAGGACGGGGCGCTGTCTCCCAGCTCGCCCTCGAAGAGGGGAATGACGAGCAGGTCGCCGCTCGTCCGTGTGGCATCGCCGGAGACGAAGCTGAAGTTCATGGGCCGTGGAACTCCTGAACAGTGAAAAGGCTTGGGCTGGTGGAAAGGGCGCGGACTGTAACGCCCGCCCTGTTACACGCAAAGCGTTGGATTTCATTCGAGCATTGCATTGCTTCGTTGCACTGGGTAGCAGTGTGGGGAATGCCCACGCTGCTGATGCATCTGACCGCCATTGAACGGATGGCCGCCAACCCGGGCGAGCTGCCGGCGGATTGGGTGCGTGCGTTGTCGGAGGACCTGCCGTATGCGCGCTTCGGCGCCGCGCTGCCAGACCTCCCGTTGTGCGAAGGCATCCGGGGTGGGCTCGCCGCCTTCCTGCCCGAGCGGGAGCTGCCGCACTTCGCGCGGCTGTACCATGAGCGCGCCCCGGTGGGCTTCGGGCTGAAGATGGCGGAGCTGGTGGCCTCCGGCGCGTTGGTGGGCACGGAGCCTGGCCTCGCGGTGCTCGCGGGTTACTTCACGCACCTGTGCCTGGACCGCCGTCTGTATCCGGTGGTGGACAGGTTGGTGGTGCGACACCGCCGCCGCGGTGAGCGTGCCCTGGAGGCGCACCGCGACATCGAATGGGCGCAGACGCTCTTCTATCTGCGCGAGCTGCACGGCATGGAGCTGCTCGGCACGCCGCGGGTGCGGGAGAAGTGTCAGGTGGTGAAGAGCCTGGGCTTCCCGTGGCGGGGCATTGGCGGCGGCCTCTACGAGCTGGTCCGTTTGTCCTCACAGGAGCGTGTGGGCCAGGCGCCCAGCAAGTCGGAGGTCGATGGCTGGGTGCGCGGCCTGTACGTCTCCGGTCTCTTCCTTTCAAGTCCCATGGGCAGGGCGCGCGCGTTGCCCGCGTATGCGCGGCTGTCGTTTCAGGAGCTGTACCGCAACGACACGTTCGACTTCGCCGCGGAGGTGGAAGGCACGCTGGACACGGCGCGTAGCGTCCTGCGTCGGTTGCACGGCTACATGGCGAGGGGCACCTTCACGCCCCGTACGCGAGCCCGCTTCCTGGAGGCCTTCCCCGAAGGGACGCTGGGCGCTCGGGCGGCGTGACACCTGCAGAGCAGGCGTCCTGGCGAGCCCGGTTTCCCTCGGGGAATGGCGCTGTCCGAAGCGCGAAGCCGCTCCTATCCTCGAAGAGGAATGACAGTCCTACTCCTCATCGCGGTGGGCGCACTCGCGGGTACCTTGGGTGCGATGCTCGGCATCGGAGGCGGAATCGTCCTGGTGCCCGCGCTGGTGCTGGGGTTCGACATTCCTGTGGAGCAAGCCATCCCCGCGAGCCTCATGTGCGTGGTGGCCAGCTCGTGCTCCGCCGCCGCGGGCTATGTGCACAAACACCTGAGTGACATCCGCCTGGGGCTGTCGCTGGAGCTGGCGACGGTGATGGGCGCCATCGCTGGCGGCATGGTGGCCGCCATGGTGGCGCCGGCGATGGTGGCGGTGGTGTTCGGGCTCTTCACGCTCTACGTGGCGCTGCAGATGTTGCTGCTGCGTTCGCCGCGCCAGGAGCCCGCCGCGATGGACGACTACGCGCCCGCCAACTACCCGCTGGGCATCTCCGGCTCCTTCGTGGCCGGTGGACTGTCCTCGCTGTTGGGGGTGGGCGGAGGACCGCTCAAGGTGCCGCTGATGGCGTACGGCATGCACGTGCCGTTCAAGGTGGCCAGCGCGACGAGCAACCTGATGATTGGCGTCACGGGCGCCGCGAGCGTTGCCGCGTACGCGTTGAGGGGCCATCTGAAACTGGCGCTGGTGTCACCGTTGGTGGTGGGTGTCCTGGGAGGCGCATATGTGGGCAGTCGGCTGATGCCGAGGGTGCCCACGGCGGTGCTCAAGCGTTTGTTCGCGGTGGTGTTGTTGGTGGTCGCGGGACAGATGCTGTGGAAGGGAGGGGAGGGATTGTGGCCGAGCATCCTGAAGTGAGTGAACCCGAGGAAGCGCGCGCGGCATGTGCTTCCGTGTCGGCGGTGACAGCGGAGCATCCCGCTGTCGCGCGCAACGTGGCAGTCACGGGAGGGGTCGCGTCGCTGACGCCCCCCATGGACGGAGCGCCCATGGCGCAACCGGACGCGGGGGCGGCGGAGCACGTGCGGCATCGTCACCGTGAGCGCGCGGTGGTGGGCGACCGGTGGATTGCGCGGGTGCTGCGCGTCGGCGCGGTGGTCAGCGGCGGAATGTTCGTCCTGTCGCTGGGGCTGGAGGCCATGCCCCAATCCGAGCGCGTGCACGTCGCCATCGACTTATTGCGAAAGGGCGCCGCGTCACTGCTGTTGGTGACGCCCGTGGCGCGGCTCGCGGTGGCGGGCACGCTGTTGGGCCTGAGGGGTGAGTGGCGCTACATGGCGATGGCCGTGGGCGTGCTGGGGCTGCTCGCCATCGCGGTGGGCGCCGGCATCCAAGCCTAGGAAGAGCGCGTGTGACGGCGCTCTCCCCGGTGTCAGGGAGGAGCGCTCACACGCCGCGCGCGGTGAAGTGGGCCAGGATGTTCTGGACCTTGGCCACTTCGCCCGTCTGACCCAGATCCCCGTAGAGCGGAATCAGCGTCTCGAACTGCTTGCGGGCCGCCGCGAAGTCCTGCTGGTAGTAGCAGGACAGGCCCAAGTCCCAGCGGGCGCGGGCCTCATACGCGTGGTCGTGCACCTCCTGGTACAGCTCCACCGCGCGGAGCAGGTGCGGGCGCGCACCTTCGTGGTTGCCGAGGAGCCCCTCGGACTCGCCCAGCAGCAGGTGGCCCAGTGCGAGCGCCTCCGGGTCCTCGCCCTGCTCCAGCAGGGGCACGGCCTCCAGGAAGCGCTTGCGCGCGGGCTCGTAGTCGCCCTTCTCCATGCGGATGTCGCCGATGTCGATGAGCAGCCGCGCCACCCGCTCCGTGTTTCGCGTCTGGCGCAGGAGGATGAGCGCCTCCTGGTACTTCTCCTCGGCGGCCTCCGGCTGGCCCAGCGAGCGCAGGGATTCGCCGATGCAGGCGCGGGCCAGGGCCTCGCCCTCACGGTCCTTGGACTCGTTGAAGAGCATGGCGGCGCGGGCAATCTGCTCGATGGCGCCGCGGTGGTCCTCGAAGTTCGCCTTCACCACGCCCAGCCCCATCAGGGCCTGCGCCTGGCCGGGCTTGTACTTGGCCTCCTGGAACTTCTCGAGCGCCTCTTCGTAGAATTGCCGGCTGGCGGCGTGGTCCTCCAGCAGACCGTGCAGCTCGGCCAGGTTCACCAGACCCTGTCCCACCTCGGTGGGCGAGCCGGTGATGCGCAGCGGCGCCAGCGCGTTCTTCTGCTTCTGGATGGCGTCGAGGATGTGGGTGCGTTGGGTGTCTTCGGGCGGGTGGTGCATGGGGGGGCCTCAGGCGTCGCCACCCTTGCGGCGGCGGGAGGTCTTGTCCAACGAATCGTCCTTCTCGCTCCCGTCAGTCCCGTTGGCGGCCACGGCCAGGGAATGGGCGCCCGGGTGCCGGTCCTTCTCCGCCTTATCGGCCTTTTCGTGGACGAGGATGGGGGAGAAGAAGCAGTCCTTCTTCGTGTACTCGTCGAAGGCGAAGGCGAAACGGTAGCTGGCCGCCGCGCGCTGGTTGCAGTCGGTGCGCTCGCAGAAGCGGCAGGAGATGCCGGACGGAATGGCGTCCTTGCGCAGGTCCGTCGTGGGCAGGCCGTAGGCCAGGTACTTGGCGTTCTCCGCGTGGGTGCCCAGGCCGATGGAGTACGCGGTGCCCTTGACGATGGAACCCTCAATCGGCTGGAGCTGCACCTTGGCGAAGCAGAAATAGGCGGTGCCGTCCGGCATGATGGAGTACTGCCGCGTCAGCTGGGACGGGTTGAGGAAGGCCAGGTGCACGGCCCACTTGGCGCAACTTCCGCCGCCGGAGGCGAAGCGGATGCCGGTGCCGCTGTATCGCTTGGAGATGTTGCCGGCGATGTCCGCGCGCAGGAAGTGGAACGGAAGCCCGGGGCGCTTCGGGTCCGACAGGTTGCACAGGCGGTGGGCCACCGTCTCGTAGGTGGAACCGAAGATGCTCGACAGCAACTCCACGTCGTAGCGCGTGCGCTGGACCTCCTTGAAGAAGTCCCCGTAGGGCAGCATCAGCGCGCCGGCGAAGTAGTTGGCCAGGTTCACCTTGATGAGCCGCTGCGTCTCGCCGTGGCGCATGCGGCCCGCGTCCAGCACGCGCTCCAGCAGCTTCTCTCGGTCCATCACCAGCAGGCCAATGGACGCGGCAATCTGGAACTTCAGCGGCTGTTCGGTGAGGAAGGGCGACAGCGTCAGCGTCCGCTCCTCCGGGTCCAACCGCCGCACCACGGACGAGCCGGAGGGGGACGGGTCGTCGAAGAGGACGCGGTAGCCGAAGCGCTCCTCCAGGAGCCGGATGAGCTGACCGCTGGTGATCTGCCGCTCCAGCCGCACGTCGCGGCGCAGCGCGTCCGCCTGCTCTTCCAGCTCCGGGAAGTAGTTGCGGTGCTTCTCCAGGAAGTCGCTGACCTCGTCGAAGGGCGAGTAGTCGAAGCGCACGCCGGGCGAGGTGCCGTTGCCCGGGCCGCCCTGGGCACGCGTGCGCTCCTCGACGTTGAGCTGTGCCAGCACGTTCTCCAACTGCGTGCGGGTGTTCTTGTAGAGGTTGAAGAGCGCCGCCACCGTGCCCGCGAGCTTCGGCTCCGCGGAGAGGGACTGGAGCGACTCCGGGTCGATGTCGAGGCTCTTGAGGAGCGGCTCGTCCAGCAGCTTCGCGAGCGCTTCGTCCACGCGGCCTTCGCCCAGCGTGGACATGAACTGCTCGGGGTCCTGGTCGAAGTAGCGCAGGGCCTTCCAGAGCAGGGGGAAGGGCATCACCCGCTTACCCTTCTCGATGAGGTTCAGGTACGCGGGGGAAACGCCCAGGTCCTTGGCTGCGTCCGCCTGCTTGATGTTCCGTGCAAGGCGCAGTCCCCGAAGCTTCAGGCCCACGTTGGCGTTCAGTGCGTTGTCGTTCATGGCCGGGTGCGTTGATGCCTTCGGCGATCGCGAATGGCCGCGCGCGCCTCGGGCTCTTTACCCACTCTGCAAATCGATTTACCGATTTGCAATGATCCTTTTCATCCACGAGGACCCCTGTCGACCCTGCGACGGACCGGCTGAACCGTGGTCGGAAGCAGCGTGCCCGGGCACTCAACCTCATGAAATCACTTCCATTTTAGGCGTGTGGGGAACCTGTCGCCGCGCTCTCTACAGCACCTTGTCAAGCATTTACTGATGCATTGCGGCATGGTCGGGTCGCGTTTCGGTAAAGTGAAAAACGCCGGTTTACAAGAACAGCCCGGGGCTCGGGTGCGATCGAAGGTGGGGGCTGAGCGGGGCGCCCGCTGCCAGGGGACGATTCACCTCCGGCGCGTCATGGGCGAACCTTCGCCGCGTATGGATGGTGGGCATGGCTGGCCGCGAAGGTGGAGCAGGGCACCGCTGCGCATGTGTGCCCGGGCCGCCTCCGTCATCCTGCTCGGCCTGTCGCTGATGTCGTGTCAGACGCCGCTGCGCCACCACCCCAGGGAGGATGCGGCGGCGCTGCGCTACAACCTCACCTACGTGCGCGAGCCCGAGCACGTGGTGGACGTGGAGGTGGTGCTGGTGCGAGGCACGCCGCGCGAGTTCCTCTTCAGCCAGCCGGGCGCCGTGACGACGGTGTCCGCGCACCGGGAGGATGGGGGCGTCCAGACGTTGCCCGTCCAGGAGGGCCGCGTCCTGCTGCCACGGGGGACGCGCTTCTTGCGCTACCGCTACGCGCTGGACGCCTCCATTCGCGAGCGCGGTCCGGACTTCTTCCAGGGCTCCGGAGACGGCGATGCGCGGCACGTCGCGGGCCGCGCGTACCTCATCCGGCCGCGGGTGGTGAAGCCGGGCCTTCGCGTGGAGCTGTCGCTGGTGGGCACCGATGCATTGCTGCCGTGGCAGCCCGGGGAGAATGGCGTGTACCGGCTGCGCGGCGAGGACCTGGTGGACTCGGGCTTCCACGGCTTCGGCGGCCGCCGGTGTCAGGTGCGTCTGCCGGACGCGGTGCTGGACGTGGCCATCCTGGGACACTTCACGCACCTGAGCGACGCGGCCGTCTGCACCTGGTTGGGCAAGGCCGCGGAGGAAGTCCGCACCGTGCGGCGCGCCTTCCCGCATCCCCGCATCACCGTGCGGGTCATCCCCGCGCCCGGGCATCAGGGGCCCAGCGTCTTCGGCATGGTGCGCTGGAGTTCGCCGCCCAGCATCTCCATCAGCGTGGGGCAGGAGGCGCGGCCGGAGGACTTCGCGCGGGACTGGGTGGCCGTCCACGAGATGCTGCACCTGACCCATCCTGTCTTCGTGCCCCGCGTGCCGTGGCTGTCGGAGGGGCTGGCCACCTACTACACGGAGGTCGCGCGTGCGCGCTCCGGACGGCAGGACTCGCGGCGCGCCTGGGAGGAACTGCTGGGCGGCTTTGCTCGGGGGCTCGAGGGCAATGACACGCGAACCATGCAGGAGGCCGTGTCTCAAGACAGCTTTTCGCTCGCTGTCTATTGGACGGGAGCGCTCTTCGCGTTGCATCTGGATGTGGAATTGCGCCGTATCACTGGAAACACGCGCGGGCTGGATGACGTGCTGGAGTTGCTCGCGGCTCGCGGCAGTTCCTCGACCTTCGGGGCATTCGGGGCCGCGGTGGATGCCGTCGCGGGACAGCCGCTGTTCAATGCTCTGCTGGAGCGGCACTTGCCGCGGCCTGCTTTTGCGGAGCAGGCCGGTCTGCTAGAAGCGCTGGGTGTCCAGGAAGGACCCAACGGCGTCTCGCTGGTACCCGCTCGAGACAGTCTGTTGCGTGATTCGGTGGTCGGTCGGCGCAGCCACGGCGAAACACCCTGAATGCAACCGCGACCTCCACACAACACCCCCACGCAGTACCGAAAGGAAGTCTCATCCATGAACGTCAAGGCGCTTGCAGCGGTTGTCGGCACCCTGTCCCTGGCCGCGCTGGCCACGGGTTGTGCGACCAAGAAGGCGGCGGAGATGGAGCCCGCCACGGCCGAGGAGACTGGCGCGGAGAGCAGCGGCGCCACGGAGTCGCAGGAGGCCGCTCCGGCCGCGACCGAGGAGAAGGGCGCCGAGGGCAGCTGTGGCGCCGGCTCGTGCGGCTCCGGCTCCTGCGGCGGCCAGAAGAAGGAGTAGTTCCGCCGGACGGAAGTCCCGAGGGCCTGGTGAAGGCTGGGCCCTCGTTGCCGGGCGGTTGAGCAGCGCCGCCGCCCGGGTTGTTTCCCACGCTTCGAGAGGGCTTCTGCCGTGGTGACGTACGCACAGCGACATGGGCTGAAGCCGCTGGGCGCGGGCATCGGGCTGCGCAGGCGCTTCTATGCGGAGCTGCCGCGCACCGAACGGACGCTCGACTGGGTGGAGATCATCCCGGAGAACTTCCTGTCGCTGGGTGGGCGCTCGCAGCGCGCGTTGGACGCATGTGCGGAGCGGTGGCCCGTGTTGCCCCACGGCGTGGGGTTGAACATCGGCGGCCCGGACGCGCTGGACGACGACTATGTCCGGGGACTGGCGGCGCTGGTGAAGCGGGTGGACGCGCCCTTCTTCTCCGACCACCTCTGCTTTTCGCGGCTGGACGGCGTGTACCTGCACGACTTGTTGCCGCTGCCGTTCAGCGAGGCCGCTGTCGAGCACGTGGTGCCCCGCGTGCGCGAGGTGATGGACCGGGTGGGCCGTCCCTTCCTGCTGGAGAATCCCAGCTACTACGCGCGGATGCCCGGCGGCACGTTGCGGGAGGCGGACTTCCTCCGCCGCGTCGTGGAGCAGGCGGACTGTGGACTGCTGCTGGACGTGAACAACGTCTACGTCAACGCGCGCAACCATGGCTACGACGCGCGGGCCTTCGTGGATGCCCTGCCGCTGGAGCGCGTGGTGCAGATTCACCTGGCCGGCCACACCTGCTACCCGGACGTCATCGTCGACACGCATGGCGACCGCGTCTGCGATGACGTGTGGTCGCTCTACCGCTACGTGCTGGCGCGCACCGGCCCGGTGGCGACGCTCGTCGAGTGGGACCAGGACCTCCCTTCCCTGGACGCGGTGCTGGACGAGGCGGACATTGCGCGAGCATCGCTGCGGGAGGTCGCCGGCCCATGAAGCCGTCCCTGCGCGACTTCTTCGACAGCATGGGGGACTACCTCGCCGAGCCCGGCCCGGAGTCACTGGCCGCGCTGTACGCGAGGCACCCGGGATGGGAGGCGCCGCGCGAGCGGGTGTCGCTCTACGGCGGATTCGTGCTCGGCCATGTGCGCTCCGCGCTGGACAAGGTCTTTCCGCTGACGCGCCAGGCCCTGGGGCAGGACGCATGGGACGACCTGGTGGTGGCCTTCACGCGGACGCGGCCCGCTCGGCACCATGAGCTCAACCACCTGTGCGAAGGCTTTCCCGCGTTCCTCGCGGACGCGGCGGCCTCGCGGGGGTTGGCGCCCTTCGTGCCCGCCCTGGCCCGCTTCGAGTGGACCGACTTCGCGGTGTTCGCGTCCCTGGAGCCTTCGCCCGAACGCGTGGAGCGGCTGATGGCCAACCCCACCCTGGTGGTGCTGGAGCACGACTTCCACCTCTGCGCGTACGTGCGGGCCCGAGGCGCCGCGACGTCACCGGAGGCAGGCGCGGAGCTGGCGCTGCTGTGGCGCCATCCGGAGCAGTTGAAGACGCTCTACATGGCCGCTACGCCACCGGCGCTGCTGGTGCTGAAGATGGCGGTGGAAGGGCTGGCCCTGGCGGACGTGGTGGCGGCCACGGGCATGGCGGAAGCCGACCTGCGCGCGACGGTGACGCGCTTCGGCCGCGACGGACTGGTGCTCCTCCCGGACGACAGCGACGGGGGATGAAGGGCCCGCGCTGTCTGGGTGCTCAGTGCCAGGGGTACGTCACCAGGCCTCGCGCCGTGCCCACGTAGCGCGGTCCTCCCGGAGCCACCAGCAGGGCGCTCACGTCCGGGTCCGGCAAGCCCTCTTCCGTTCCGAAGTGGGTGGCGATGTCTGCTGACACGTCATAACGCACCAGCCCGTTCTTCGTGCCGGCCCAGAGGATGTCTCGCGTGCGCGCGTCCACGGCCTGCCGTTCGAAGTGGAGCGTGCGAATCTCCTCGTCCTGCAGTCTCCAGGGCGCGTCGCGCAGCGCGGGACCGGGTTGTCCCAGCGCGCTGAAGCCCTTTCTCGTGCCGGCGAACACCTGGCCCTCCGGCCCCACGGCCACGGAGAGGACGTCGTCATCGGGGATGGCCGGCGGAGCGTGAAGCCGCACAGAGACTTCGGCGAGTCCGGGCTCGAAGTCGTCGTCCGCCCAAAGAGTGATTTCCGCCAGACCGCCCGACGTGGCCGCCCAGGCCGTCACGCGTTCCGGGCTGGAGTCCGGGGAGATGGCGAGCTGGCGCACCTCGCGTCCCTCCAGCAGGCGGCGGCCTCCCACGGTGCCCGCGCGTCCTCCGGAGGCGGGGTCGCTCGCGCGTGTGAGGACCAGGCCCCGGCGGGTGCCCAGCAGCAGCACGTCCGGGGATTCCCATGCGGCCACCGCGGACACCGCCGCGCCCGTGGCCCCCAGCATGGCGCCCGTGTGCCGGGTGCAGGTGCGCTGGACGCACCGGAGCACGCCGCCGCCGTCGGTGCCCACGAAGAGCACGTTGTCGCCTCCACCTTGAAACGCATGGAGCGACAGGGCCGGGGCGTTCACGTCCAGCACCGTCGTGGACGCGCGTTCCGCATATACCCGGGGAGAGGCGCCATCCGCGTAGCGGAGCCCGTCCGGGGTGAGTGCCAGGGCCACCACGGGCCGCTGCGCGTCCGGGACGTCCTCCATCAACCGCGCGCGTCCCAGCGGCAGCACCGTGAAGGACGTCGCCGCGCGGCTCACCGCGCCGTCCTGGTCGGTGGCGGCCAGCACCGTCGTGTGGCGACCGGCGAGGGGGAAGGCGAGGGTGGCGGTGGGCAGCGGCAGCGCGACCGGCAAGAGGCTCCCCGCCAGGTTGTCCAGCCACGCCAGCTCCGCGATGTGGCCCTGGGGGGCCGCGGGCCTCGCGAAGCCGGTGAGGACCACGGGTTGCCCCTCCACGCATGGGCCTCTGCCGCAATCCAGCAGTCCTTGCATCACGCTCTCCACCCGCACGTCGGGCGCGCCGTTCACGGTGACGGCCACGGCCGCCGCGCAGGCCAGTCCCCACGGGTCCGTCGCGGTGAGCGTCAGCACGTGGTGGCCGGGCGTGGACAGGCGGACGGTGTGCGTGCTCGGACCCTGGGCCAGTGCGCCGTCCCGCGAGGACACCCATGTGTAGCGCAGGCCCGTCCGCGCATCCTCCGCGTCCGACGCCGAACCCGTGAGCGTCAGCGGCACACCCGCGTTCACCACCGCATCCGGAAGCGGTGCCTGGATGGAGCAGCCCGTGGGCGGCGTGTTGATGATGGCGCGCACCGGCCGCTCCACGCAGCCGCGCAACGCGGTGTCCTCTGGGTCCTCGGCGCACGCGGACACCACCTGCGCACCGGCCACGGACAGCACGGCGCTCACGGCTTCACCCGTGCCCAGGGGCGTGGGCTCGGCGCTGGTGGTCCAGATGGGCTCCACCGGTTGCTCCGTCTCTGGATCCACGCAGCGGGCCCGCAGCCGGCTGGGGACGCCCACGAGCACGCGTGGGTTCTCGGTCGTGGGGAGCTCCAGCTCGCACCGGGGCGGAAGGTTGGTGACCAGCCGCACCCGCACGCGGTCCGAGGCGGTGTTGCCGCGCCCATCCACCACCCGCGCCCTCACCGTGTAGACGCCGGGCGTGGTGAAGGCGTGTGTCAGGACCGGGCCTCGGCCCAGCGGATGCCCGGAGGGCGCCAGGCTCCACTCCACCGCGCCGTCCAGGTTGCCTGCGCCCCCCTCGGCGTGAAAGTCCTGGGCGGTGGCCGCGAATCGGACGGAGGCGCCGTGGGGCGGGGCCTCGCCTTGCTTCACGAAGATCTCCGTGGGCTCGGGCTGGAGGATGCGCACGCTGGGGGCGCGCGTGGCGCGGACGGTGACGCGCACTTCGGCGGTGGCGGAGACCTTCGTGGCGGAGTCCTCCGCGGT
This sequence comes from Myxococcus sp. CA005, assembly GCF_006518205.1. Classification (NCBI taxonomy): domain Bacteria; kingdom Pseudomonadati; phylum Myxococcota; class Myxococcia; order Myxococcales; family Myxococcaceae; genus Myxococcus; species Myxococcus sp. CA005. Next base: position 38,001 of record NZ_SRLV01000028.1, read on the forward strand.
GCAACGGAGGGTGTCCTCGCCGGCCACGGACAAGGTCGCCCGCACCACGTCGCCGGCAGGCAGTGGCCCGGACAGCGCGGACGTCCACTGCACCGCGCGTCCCTGGAGCCGCACGCCACGCTCCGTCATCGCCATGCACTCCAGGCCCAGCACCTCGCCGAGGTTGAAGGTGCTGCCCGGCGCGGGGCGCAGCACGGTGGCCACGGGAGCCCCCGGCGCGAGGACGTTCAGGTGGAGTGACGCGCTCGCGGCCAGTCCACCGGCGTCCACCACCGAGGCGGTCAGCCGCTGCGCTCCTGGTTCGCGGAAGGCGAGGGTGGCGCGCGCGCCGCGGGCCAGTTGCCCTTCGACGGAGGACACCCACAGCACGTTGGCGCCCAACGCTGCGCCTTCCTCCGCATCCTCGACGGTGGCCGCGAACTCCATGGCCTGGCCCACGCGCAGCGGGATGATGTCCAGGGTGGGGCTGACTTCGAGCCGGGGAGGCGTGTTGTGAGCCGCTGAAGGAGGGCGGGGAGCTGGCTCACAGCCCCACAACGTGGCGGCGTACAGGGGGACCAGGACGAGGCGGAGCCGAGGGGGGCCTTGGCTCGCCACGGGGTCACGTCCCGGCCTGGCAGATGGGGCCCGCCGATGAATCCACGCACCGCCGGCTGCCCGGGCAGTCGAGGTCCGTTGCGCAGGGCGCCGTGCAGGCCCCGCTGACACAGCGCCCTTCGAGCAGTCCCAACTCGTGGCAGCTCGCGTCGTCGGTGCAGGGCGCGTCCATCCGCCGCAGGGCATGGCAGCCCGCGAAGTTCGCGGCATCCGGCAGGCACCGCCCGGACTGGCAGGTGAAGCCCGGCGCGCACTGTGCCGACCCAACGTCGTTCGGCCGTGCCTGGACGGAGGGGGGGGCGTCATCGTCGCCGCCACACCGGGTGGCGCACGCGGCGCTTCCTTCGGGCAGCACCTCGCAGTGCGTTCCAGCGGCGCATTGCCAGTCGCCCGTGCAGGGCGCGCACTGGGGACCGGGGCCCTCGCAGCGGTTGCCCTTGCAGGTCAATCCCTCGCCGCAGTGCGAGTTGCCGAAGCACTCCAGGCACTTCTTGTTCGGCGCGCACACCAGGCCTTCCTCGCAGCCAATCTCTTGGCAGCCCTGTCCGAGGAGCGACTCGTCCAGCACCAGGTCGACCTTGAGCTCCTTCTTCTCGCCCGGGCCCGCGCAGTCCTGGACCTGGGTGGCTGGAAATCCCAGGGCCGTCACCGTCACCGTGTAGCAGCCGTCCGGAAGGGGCCCCACGCGCAGCCGCCCCTTCGCGTCCAGCAGCAGCCGCTGGAAGGGCGTGCCCTCCACGGACGCCTCCGCCGCGGACAGCCGGAAGCCGTTGGTCGTCTTCACGTGCAAGTCGAGGAAGCTCGCGGGCGTGGGCGCCACTGGTTGCACCTGGACGGACTGGCCTCCCAATACCCGCACCTGGACGCGGGCGGCCTTTTCGGTCGTGGCGATGATGAAGAGCTCCGCCATCCCCGTGGGGACGTCTTCCAGGGTGAAGCGCCCGTCCGCGTCGACATGGCTGCTCACGCCGGGCTGGCCCACCAGCGACACCATGGCCACCGCGGGGTCGCTCTCCGTGAGCTGCCCATGCACGGTGCCCACCCGGAAGGGGTCGTTCTCCAGGTTGCCGCAGCCCGCGGCGCAGCAGGCCACGAGGGTGGCTAGCGCGATGTGAAACGTCGAGCGCATCAGAAACGATATCCCGCGCCGGCCCAGCCACCCGTGAAACCCACGGCCTGCCCCTGCCCATCCACAACGACATACGTCAGCATGAACTGGGCCTGTGTCATCAGCTCCAGCCGCTCACCCACCCGCCACACGATGCCGCCCACCACGCCGGGGCTGACGGTGAAGAACCGTTGCCCGTTGACGGCGGCCTCTACGTCAAAGGACCGCCTGAGGTGCAGACCGGCCACACGCGGCCCCGCGAACAACGTCAGCCGCTCCCAGCGCCACAGGTAGGGAAGGGCCACGCCCGCGGAGACGGTGGTGTAGCGGAAGGGCACCTCGCTGTCCGGCGTCAGCTTCAGGGCCCGGTCTCCGGTGCTGAAGGCCACGTCGAAGAGCAGTCCGAAATCCTGAATCGGCTGGTCCTCCAGCCGCAATGACAGGGCGACTTCGGGGGACATGGGCAGCAGCTCCGTGCGGCTGCGGGCATCCGCGAAGCTGAACATGCCGCCCAGCAGCGACAGTGAGCGCCGCGGGAAGGCCTCCGCCAGCAGGCGCTCCAGGGGCAGACGGTCCCCCTGGCCCACCTCCACGTCACGGCGCATGAGGACGGCGTCGCCCTTGGTCAGCTCCACCGTCCGCTTGCCGGGCGTCACCGTCGCGCCGCCGGGCAGGTCCGTGCGCTCCTCGCCGTCCACCTTGAGCGTGAAGCCGTCCAGGCGCGGGTTGTAGGAGAACAGCTCGGGGCGGCCCGTCCGGGTGATGCTGCCGGAGAGCACCACGGGGTCCGCGCCCACTTCCATGATTTCCGCCGACGGCCGCTGCCGCCCCTCGGTGAAGGCGAAGGTGCGGCGGCGTGCGTGGTCATGGGCCTCGGTGGCCGTGACGGCGCCGTCACCATTGCGGTCCGCCGCGCCGCTCAAGCCGTCGATGAGGAAGTGGGTGTAGATGTCGTTGCGCAGGCTCTCGTCCTCGCGCGCCGTCTCGCCCCAGTCGCAGGCGGCGAACACCATGGACGCGCGCGACGACTCCTCCAGCGGCCGGGCGTAGAAGCCGGACTTGATGCCCTCCAGCTCCGCCTTCAATTCCTTGGGCAGCAACGACTTGCCGCTGCCGCTGTGGCAGGTGGCCAGCACCAGCATGCGGCGCCGGCTGGCCAGCCCGTCGAACTCCGCCTTCAGCGTGTCCATGCTCAGCGCCGTCTGGGGAATGTCCCGGTAGGCCGCGTCGCGGGTGACCAGGTAGCGCCGCAGCTCGCCCTTCGCATCGCGCGCCAGCGTGCCGTGCGCGGAGAAGTAGACGACCACCACGTCGTCGGGCCGGCTCGCCTCCTTCTTGAGCTGCCGGAGCGCCGCGAGGATGGCCTCGCGCGTCGTCTCCTCGCGGCGGGTGAGCATGCGCACCTGGTCGAACCCGCCGCGCGCGGGGTCCTTCAGCGCGGCGCCCAGATCATGGGCGTCCTTGACGGTGTAGCGCAGCCCCTTCCAGCGCGGGTCGTCGAACGAGGCGATGCCCACCAGCAGGGCCATCCGGCGCGGCTTGTAGGCGCTGGACAGCGACGCTTCATCGAGCTTCAGCGGGACCAGTCCGCCCTTCTCCCCAGAAGAGGAGGAGGGCGTCGCGCACGCGGCCAGGCAGGCCAGCAGGATGGGAAGGAGTCGCCTCACGTGGAACCGTTCAAGGACGATTCTGGCTGCTTCGCACGCTCACGTCGAACCGGATGATGGCCAGTGGGTCCTGACCCTGGGGGCCTGCCCCGTTTCGTCCCTCCAACATTTCACTGACCGTCTCGGCCTCGGGCGGCGCACCGGTGGAGCCCACCAGCCACAGCGTCACCGGGCCTTCCTCTCCCGCGAGGCTCACGCCCGCGAGCCCCTGCGGCCCCTGCAGGTCGTGGGTGCCCGCGACCAGGGGGAAGTGGCCCAGCAGCTCCGGCGCCGCGCCCTGCCGTTGCTCGAAGAGCAGGGCGGTGCCCGCCTCGGTGGCGTGGTAGCGCAGGAGCAACACATCCGAATCCTCCACCGGGCTGCCCGGGTCCAGACGCCGCAGGACGCCCGCGCTGTCGCGTGCCACCACCGACAGCTCCAGGGCGACGCGTGCGCGTCCCTTCTCACCCGTCCATTCCGCCGCGGAGCCTTCCTGGCTGGCCGGATCCACCGCCCGCATGCGGGGCAGCAACACCACCGCCAGCAGGCACGCGGCGAGTCCTCCGGCGACCAGGCCCCAGTGCCCGGCCGCGGGCCGATGGGCTCGCAGCGCGCGCCGCACGCGCGCCAGACCCACGTCATCCAGGGGCGGGGCGGACGCGCCCGTCGGAGCGAGCCCCAGCAGCAGCGAGTCCACCTGGCCGTCGAGCAGGCCCGGGCCCGGGTGCGTGGCGAGGAACGCCTCGCACGTTTCACACGGGTGCGCCAGGTGCGCGGCGAAGTACGCCACGGCCTCGGGCTCTCGGCGGGAAAGGGCGCCCAGTGCGCCATCGTCCAGGTGTTTCATGAACACTCACTCCCACCGGCCGGCGAGGACTCGCCGCAGCAGCTCGCGCTTGATTCGAGACCGGAACCGCTCCAGCCGCATCGTCACCGCGCTTTTTCCCACGCCCAGCTTCTCCGCAATTTCCCGCGCGGACAGCTCACCCTCCACGTAGAAGAGGTGCACCGTCCGTTTCTCCTCGCCCTCGGGCAGCTCCGCGATGAGTCGCCGCACCACCGCGATGTCACGCTCCAGTTGAAGCGCCTCGGGAATGTGGGGAACCGATTCCGGATCCGGATCCGCCACGTCCTCCTCCAGCCGCCGGGTACTGGACTTCCGCTCCAGCCGCGTCCGGGCCCGGTTTCGGGCAATGGACAGCAGCCATGACTCGAAGGCCCCCGGCTCCTTCAGCCGGGGGAGCGCCCGGAACGCCCGGACGAAGGTCTCCTGGATGACGTCCTCCACCTCATCCGAGTCCAACTGGGCGAAGCCGCCCACCAGCCGCGTCACCAGGGGACGTGTGCGCCGGTAGATCTCGCTATAGGCAGACGCCTCCCCATGCGCTGCCCGCCGCACCCATTCCGTCAGTCCCTCCGACGCACCCACCTGTCCTCCAGACCCTCGCAAAGGCCCGCCGGCCACAGGGCCGGTGGACGCTACCGTCTCCATGGAAGCAAGCGGGCAACCTTCTTCTCGCTGGCACCCGGGGGGGCGCTGGGGGGAAGAATGTCTCCGCGGCCGTTCATTTCAAGAAGGGACACTGACATGCGCGTCATCAACTTCAACGCCGGCCCGGCCGGATTGCCACTACCGGCCCTCGAGCGGGCTCGGGACGAACTGATTGACTTCCAGGGCTCCGGCATGTCGGTGATGGAGCACAGCCACCGGGGACGGGAATACGAGGGGGTCCACGACGAAGCCATCTCCCTGTTGACCCGGCTGCTGGGGATTCCCGACACCCACCAGGTCCTGTTCCTCACTGGCGGCGCCTCCCAGCAGTTCGCCCAGGTGCCGATGAACTTCCTGAGGCCCGGGGCCAGCGCGGACTACCTCATGACGGGCGTGTGGAGCGAGAAGGCCTTCGACGAGGCGAAGTACTACGGCACGCCGCGCGTCGCGGTGAGCACTGCGCGGCCGGACAAGCGTTACACGCGGGTGCCCCGCCAGGATGAGCTGCGCCTCGAGTCGAGCGCGGCGTATGTCCACCTGACGAGCAACAACACCATCTTCGGCACCCAGTGGCACACCTTCCCGGACGTGGGGAACGTGCCGTTGGTGGCGGACATGAGCTCGGACTTCCTGTGGAAGGGCTTCGATGTCAGCCGCTTCGGCCTCATCTACGCGGGCGCGCAGAAGAACCTGGGGCCCTCCGGCGTGACGCTGGTGGTGGCTGACAAGGCGTTCATCGCGCGGGGCCGGACGGACATTCCGAAGATCTTCCGCTACACCACCCACGCGGAGAACAACTCGCTCTACAACACGCCGCCTACCCTGGCCATCTACCTGGTGCGCAACGTCCTGGCCTGGATTCAGTCGGTGGGGGGGCTCGCGCAGTTGGAGCAGTGGAACCGGGAAAAGGCGGCGTTGCTCTACGGGGCCGTGGATCGGCACCCGGAATTCTACCGCGCGCCGGTGGAGCGCGAATCCCGTTCAGTGATGAACGTTGTCTTCCAGTTGCCCACGGAAGCATTGGATGCGTCCTTCGTCGCTGACGCGAAGCAGCAAGGAATGGTGGGCCTCAAGGGGCACCGGACGGCCGGAGGAATCCGCGTTTCCATGTACAACGCGGTGAGCGTCGAAAATGTGCGCACGTTGGCCGCCTTCATGGACCACTTCGTGAAGACGCGCGGGTAGGCTGCGTCCAACCGCACGGATTACCCTCACCCGGAGGATTCATGAAAGCCACGCTGACCGCCGTCGTGCTGTCCCTGATGTTCGCCGCTCCGGCCTTCGCCAAGGAGGTCGCGGGGGTGAAGTACCCGGAGACCGCGTCCGTTGCCGGCAAGGAGCTGAAGCTCAACGGCGTGGGCTTGCGCAGCAAGCTGGTGTTCAAGGTCTACACGGCGGGGCTCTACCTGGAGACGCCGTCCAAGGATGGCGCCGCCATCATCAGCTCGGACCAGATCAAGCGTGTGCGCATGTACATGCTGCGGGACCTGGACAAGAAGACCATCGTCGATGCCATTGGCGACGGCTTCAAGAAGAACGCGGGCTCCAAGCTGCCGGAGCTCCAGCCCAAGCTGGACACCTTCAACGCGGCCATCCCGGACGTGAAGAAGGGTGACGAGCTCATCCTCACGTACATCCCCGGCCAGGGCACGCAGGTGTCCAGCAAGACGGGCAAGGAGATCTCCGTCGAGGGTAAGGACTTCTCCGACGCGCTCTTCTCCGTCTTCGTGGGCAAGAGCCCGGTGGATGGCAGCCTGCGTGACGGGATGCTCGGCAAGGACTGAGTGACTCCGGTGCGCGCCACGTGCGGCGTGGATGCCCCGTGTCTCCGAGCGAGGCACGGGGCGTCGTCGTTTCAGGGGCCGGATGCAATGCGTCCATGGTTCGCGCGTACATTCGGAGGACGGCCGGCCGCTGCGCGAGGGCGGGAGGTCTGATAGCAACCGGAGGGCACGAAGGAGGTCGTCATGGGAATCTGTACGTGGTTGGTGCTGGGTGGCATCGCGGGCTGGCTGGCCAGCATCATCAAGGGCACCAACGCCCGCATGGGCATGTTCGCCAACATCGCCACCGGCATCGTCGGGGCCATGATTGGCGGCTGGATTTTCAGTCTGATGGGCGGCACCGGGGTGACGGGCTTCAACCTCTGGTCACTGCTGGTGGCGACGGTGGGCTCCGTCATCCTCATCACCATTGTCCAAGCCATCCGGAAATGACGCCCGCCGCCCGCGTGCGCGCTCAGAAGAGACTGAGCTGCGGCGTAGGCGGCGGCTTGCGCTCCGGACGCCGGAAGGTGTCCGGAGCGTCCTCGGTGATGTAAGAGGCGCGGATGCCCACCTTGCGCGCCGCCGTGTGGAAGAGGCGGTGGATGGTCTCCGCGTAGAGGCCGCCACCGCGCATGCGGTGCTTGAAGCGGCTGTCGTTGAGCTCCCCGCCGCGGGTTTCCCGGATGCGGTGGAGCACCCGTTCCGCGCGCAGGGGCAGCTTCGCGCGCAGCCGCTCCGCGAAGACGTCCTTCACCGGGCCGGGCAGCCGCACCAGGATGTGGTGCGCGCGGGTGGCGCCGGCTTCACGTGCCGCGGCCAGCACGCGGTGGATGTCCTCGTCGTTGAGGCCCGGGATGATGGGCGCCACCGACACCGCCACGTCGATGCCCGCCTCGGTGAGTCGGCGGATGGTCAACAGCCGGCGCATGGGGGAGGCGGCATAGGGCTCCATGGCCCGGGCCAGCTCCGCGTTGTGGAAGGGGAGGCTGATGCTGACCCACAGGCGCGCGTCCCGGGCCAGCCGTTGGAGGACGTCCAAGTCCCGTTCGACGAGCACGCCCTTGGTGATGATGCCCACCGGATTGCGGTACTCGGCGCAGACCTCCAGGCAGCCTCGCGTCAGCCGTAAGGAGGCCTCCAGCGGCTGGTAGCAGTCGGTGACGCCGCTGAAGACGACGGTTTCACCCTTCCAGGAGGGTTTCTCGAAGGCCTCGCGGAGCAGCTCCGGCGCCCGGGGCTTCACCACCAGCTTCGTCTCGAAGTCGGTGCCCGCGCCCATGTCCAGGTACTGGTGCGTGGGCCGCGCGTAGCAGTACGCGCAGGCGTGGAGGCAGCCCCGGTACGGGTTGACGCTCCAACTGAACCCCACGTCCGGGCTGTCGTTGTGCGACAGCACCTGCCGGCTGTGGTCCTCGAAGACCTCCAGCTTGGACGGCGGGATTTCGTCCAGGTACTCCACCGCGGTGCTCGCCCAGGGGTTGGGCGGATTGTCGATGGGACGCGCCTTCATGCGCCCACCGTGGGCCTGAAAGCACGTTCAGTCAAGGGGCGAGCGACACCGAAAAAGGGGAACCCCCTGCAGAGAGTTCCCCCAGTGCATCATCCGGATGGTGGGCTGCTGAAACAGCGCGCTACCAGGTCCAGACGTAGAGCTTGTGGGTACCGACGGTGCCGCTCGTGTTGCTCACGTAGAGCCGCGCCCCGGGCCACGCGCAGTTGAGGTTCAGGTTGCTGTGCGTCTGGCCGACGTTGACGGTACCGGAGATGTTGTTGCTCCCGCAGTACGCGTAATACGACGTGGGGGCGGTACCGACGTTCTGGATGGAGAACGGCGTCACGCCGAACAGCCAGGTCGAGAAATCGCGCGTCTGACCAGCGTCAATCCACGCGGACTCCATGGCCTGCTCCACATCGCTCAGCTCAGGCTGCTGCATGGCCTGCTCTTCCTCCGGCGTGTACTCCCCACCGCAGCCAACGGCAGCCAGAGACAGCAGACCCACAACTCCCAACGTATTGAGCTTCTTCATGACTTCCCCCTCATTGCGAGTTGTCCCCGAATTGGAGACGCGCGGTGTGTATGGGGGTTTTCACTTAATGTAAATGGTGTGTTTTTGACACCCGGTGGGTTGAGACGGATTGCATCGCTGGATGACGCATCGCGGTGTCTGTGACATGGCCGGAGCGACCCGGCCCTTCTCGTGAGAGGGCCGGGCACTGGGGGCTCGGGAAACGGCTGACGTCCGGAGATACGGGCCGTCTCGTTGCCGCTACAAGACTTGTAGCCGACCCACCGAGTGAGGCTCGCGTCTGAGAGTTCAGGCGGGACGTGTTCGTTGGCGTGAGGCGTTGCGGAATGTTCAACCGCGGTGCGAACGACGCCAGGACATGCGGTTGCTACGGTTCAGGGCACGCTCGCGAGTGGCCGCAATCCGACGCCGACCCTCACGGGAAGCGCCCGGGTGGGGCCGATGACAATGGGTTTCTCGATGAGCTCCGGGCGGGTGGCCCGTGTGTCCGCGGGGTCCGGCACCCACACCGGGTCTCTGCCATTCGCCCCTCGCTTCCACGCGCGCGGGACGCGCCGGATGCCTACTGGGTAGATCGTCAATCCGGAGGCGTCGATGCGCAATCGCAGGAAGCACTTCCAGTCCGGAATGGCCAGTGAAGAGAACGCCTCATTCGCGTGGCAACCAAACACGTTGAGGGAGCTGATCAGGTACAGCCCCACCAGGACCGGAGCGACCAGGAAGCCAGACGTGAATAGCAGGAGCCAGCTTGCGATGTCTCGGCGCAGGCTTCCGGGAGCTCCCACGCCGAGCTGCTTCACCAGTGTGGCGGCCGCCCGAGTCAGCAGTCCTGCCGTGAGCAGGTGAGTCGACCCATGGAGTCCGCCCGCAAGCCATCGCCAGGATGCGCCCCGGCGCGCGTCCGCGAACGTGATGGCGCTCACGAGGGTGAGACCCCCGAGGAACAAGGTCCCTGTCCCCTTGAGCGCCCGGTGAAGCACGCGTGAGAGCTTGTCCGATACGCCCGTGCTGTTCATGTCAGATGCGAGCCCCCACCCAAGCTGCAGGTAGAAGGCACCCATGAAGACGCCGAACCATGGGTTGAGGAAGGGAAACGCCAGGTTGTGCCACGTGAGACGCCGTGATTTCTGGCTCGGCGGAAAGCACTGCCGCAGCTCGAAGCCCTCCGTCTCTCGTTTCTCGCCCGGCAGGTGTGTGGGGTAGAGGTAGGCCCCGCCTCCGCCAGCGATGATCTTCTGTCGTCCGTCCTTGCCCGAGTGCCGCATGTAGTGGTGAAGGTCTCCCGAAAGGAAGATGCTCACCTTCTTGCCCAGCACCAGTTGCTCCAGGAACTGGAGGTTGCCTTCCAATGCCTTGCGCCCGGCGATCGCCTTTATCTTGCTGACGGCCCACTCCGGCTCTGCGTTGCACAGGATGACGCGCTCTCCGTCCTGCATGTAGCTGACCACCTCTTTGAAGAACTCCACCTGCGTGTTGTCCAGGTCGGACTCCAACTGCATGTCCGTGCCGAGGAGCCACCAGCCATGCGGCAGCTTGATGGCGAAGTAGCTACGTCGCTGGCGCGTCCGCCACGCCTCCGATGTCCGGCCCTGGCAGAACAGCCGAACGAAGGAGACAAGCCCGTCGTACCAGTCATGGTTGCCTGGCACGGCGAACAGGGAGGGCACGCGCCGTCGGTGGTTCAGCGCCGCTTCATAGGGGCCCACTGTCCGGTCGTAGTACTCCTGTACGCTCGCGGTGGGGTACACCTCGTCACCCCCAAAGACGAGCACTTCGCCTCCCTGCGTGTGGTGAGTCTCCCCCTCCGGATCTTCCAGCGCCAGTGCTGGGTTCATCACCGCTGTCGCCACCGCATAGGTGGCGTTCCAGCCATCACCCAGGTCGGACACGTAGTCGAGCCACAGCACGTCGCGCGGCCGATTCTCGTCGTCCACGGTGCAGTCGAAGTAGGGCTGCTCCAGCGGCTGCTTCGGGTTGGTCAGCGCGTCCAGAAGGCGGCGATCCGCCTGCTTGCCAATGACAGCGGAGAGGAAGGCCTTCACCCCCGTCTTGACCAGGGTGCTCGGGTGGAACCACCGCACCATCGGTTTGCCATGCGGCTTGCGTGGTTCGTGGCGTCCCCCGGCGCCGATGGCGGTTCCCCCGCCGGCAGCTCGTATCGTCATATGCGTTCCTCCGTGGTGGGGTGTTTGCGGAGCGCCGTGGTTCGTGGCCAGTGCGCAATCAAGTGGTCTGAGAACCGGTCCGCGAGCGCGGCGATGGTGAGGCTCGGGTTGGGGCCGGTGGGGCCAGGCATCACCGAGCCGTCCGCCACGTACAGGCCGGGGTAGTGGAACGCCTCGCCATGGGCGTTCACCACCCCTTCTGCTGGCGTCTGTCCCATGGGGCAACCACCCAGCGGATGCACGGTGATGACCCGGCTCAAGTAACTGAGGGGGTTGTGCACCATCTTCGCCTCCAGCGCGTCGGCGATGTCCTCCATGGATTTCCGCACACGGCCGAAGTACTCGCGCGAACCATGCATGCGCCAGTCGATGTCCAGCTTCCCATCTCGTGTCAGCCGCATGTTCCCGTTGGGGATGTCCCGGCCCATGGCGAGTAGCGGCAGCGACGTGGCTGAGCCCAGGCAATCCCCCAGCGCTTCAGCAATCTCCTCGCTGACATCCGTGTCGCGCGTCAGGCCGATCCAGCCCTTGACGAGGCGCCAGGCCAGGCGCATGCCTCGCCTCAGAAGGGGGGCCTGCTGCGAGCCTTCATAGAGCCAGTTGATGAACTCCGGGTAGCCCGCGTCCTCGATGTAGTAGCCGCGCCCGGTGCCGCCCTCCTCCTTGCCACGGAAGTGGAGCGCGCTGGTGATGACGGGGCCTCTTCCGCCATCCAGCACCCGAGGCAGACGGGTCCCGGAGCTGCTGTCCACGCTGCGCAGCAGGAAGCCCAGCAGGTCTCCATTGCCGCAGAAGCGTGTGCCGAGCCGGGCGCTCAGGCGTGGAAAGTGCGCCCGGTTCTTCAGCAGCAGGTACGTGGTGCCGAAGGTGCCCGCCCCCAGTACGAGCCGGTCCGCGGTGAGCGTCACCCGCTGGAGTTGGTCCGAGGCCACCTCGCGCCGCTCGCCTTCGCGGGCCTCGGCATGGTCCACGTACTGAACCACGTAGCCCCCTCCATCCGCGGGCCAGAACTCTTTCACCTCCGCGCGGGTGCGCAGGTCAGCCCCCGCGCGATGCGCAGCGGACAGGTACGTGAAGTCGAGTGTGTTCTTGCTGCCGTAGTTGCACCCGATGTCGCACTCGCCACACAGCCGGCAGGTGGTTCGCATGCGGCCGAAGAGGTTCGGCGCCGCCTCGCGAATGGGCTCGCCGAGCGCGGGCGCCGCCCCGGCGTTGGCGAAGGTGATGGCCAGCGGAGGAAGCTGCCAGTCGGCTGCACGGCCCAGGCGTTCGGCGGCAAGCTTCATGGCCAGCGTCTTTGCCGTGGCGTCGTAGGGAGGGTGCGCCAGCGGAAATCGCTGGACGTGCATCATCCGCTCGACGGCGTCGTAGTGTTCTTCGAGGTCGTCACGGGTGACAGGCCAATACTCATAACCGCCGGTCTGCGGATGCTCATGGACGAAGGTCTTCTCGTCCTTGCGCAGCATGACGTTGGCGTAGATGAGCGAGCCTCCGCCCAGCCCGGAGGAGACGACGCCGCCCAGCCCCCGGAAGGACCAGAGGTTGAACATGCCGTGCAACCCCTTGCTCGGGTCCCAGAAGTTGTTGCGCATGTCGTAGGGACTGCGCGGGAACGTGCCAGGTGGATAGGCCTTTCCTCGTTCCAGAACGCACACGCGCAAGCCGGCCTCTGCCAGTCGGTACGCCATCACCGAGCCGCCAAAGCCAGAGCCCACGATGATTGCGTCGAAGTGCTCGGGACGAAATGCCATTACAAGCTCCTCTCCATGGATGAGGCGGAGGGCGCTTCCCCCGCCTGCCGGGCCCAGGGCGCATAGACGTCCCAAAGCGTCCCCAGGAAGAACCTGCCGAAGTGGCTCACGGCGCCGAATCCCGCGGTGCCATGGCGGGACGAGCGCATGCTGCCGAGGAGTTCGACGAGCGCCCGTTTGCCAAGCGTCAGTACGCCCGCGCCCACCACGGGGCCTCGGGCATCCGGGCCCTCGTGGAGGTAGCAGTAGAGTCGCGTGGTGTCCCGCCAGAGGTCGAACCCAGGCTCATCGCGAAGCGTCTTGGTGCCCTCCAGGAAGTACTCGCGGCCCTTCGCGCCGAAGCGCAGGCCGTAGCTCATGAGCTTCGTGCCGGGCTCCTCCGCATTGCGGAAGAGGTTGAAGTGGCCCTGTTGCACGGGGAGTTCCTTGCCCAGGGGTGGGTAGCTGACGCGCGCCTCCAGCCGGGCAGTGTGAGCTGCATCGCGGGTGAAGGCATCCATGTCATCCACGCTGATGGTGCAATGCATGGTGAAGCGCGCGGCATTGGCCTGGGTCGCCCCCTCCATGGGGTCTGTGGCGCCCATCGCCAGGGGGCCGGACATGCGCTCTCTGAAGGTGAGGTCGGGTGCGGGTTCCGTCATGTGCATCATCTCCGGGGTGAGGGCAGTCCCCGCTCGCCGGCCACCGTGAGGTAGCGTCAGGCGTCGGAGCAGCCCAGGTCGAAGGAGGAACGGGTTCGTGGCGCCTCATGTGTGTGGGGGCCCTGGCGGCTTCTGAGGTGTCTTCCCCTGGCCCATCCCCATCACGCTCTCCAGCCCCTCCGGGTACGTCTCCGCGGGCAGCACGGCCTGACTGAGGAACCAGGTCTCGAAGTGGTCGTCGAGCACCCCGCTGGATGTGGGCAGGAAGCTCGTGAAGAACGCGCGCCGGGAGATGCCTAGCGCCCGGAGTGGTCGAATGCGTGGATGGTCACCCATGACGAGCCGTGCACCCGCGCGCTTCCCCAGCCGGAAGCCAAACTTCCCTCGGAAGTAGATGTAGCTTTTGAAGAGCATGCCGCGGAACGCGCAGTAATTGACGGCTGTGGCGTACAGCGGCAGCCACGCGCGGCGAGGCCGGTCGATTTCGATGAGGGCCACCTGCTGGCCGCCCTCGTCGTAGCGGCTGCTCACCGTTCCGTCCTGGATACGGAAGTCCAGGTTTGCCAGGTGTTTGGGCATGCCCCAGATGCCCTTGCCTCCCTTCACGGAGACCTCCGTGTTGACGGGAAGGTCGAACACGTACTGGCCCAGGCCGTGGCGTTTCTGGAACATGAGGGGCAGCAGCGGGCGTGATGGCCGGGGACCGCGAGTGCATGCGATGGCAATGCTGAACTCAATGTATGCGCCGATGTCGGTGGTGCGATAGTCGATGACGGTGACGAGCAGTACGCCTCTCCGGCGTGACACTCGAAGTGGGTGCAGTTCGTTGCCGGGTAGCAGCCGGGCTGCCTGCTCGGCATCGACAGTGAATGCGGCCATCAGCACCGGCGAGGACTTGGAATTGATAGGCAGCGTGTAGGGGATGCCGTCCACGCGCGAGTAACGGCCGGACTGTGCCTGGATGCGGCTGGGCAGGCGGAACAACATGGCGGCGCTCCTTCACACCGGTTTGTCGAGTTCGGCGAGGATGAGGGGGAAAACATCACGGGAGGCGTCCTGGCCCATGAACATGTCCAGGTGGCCGTAACCGGGGACCAGATGCAGCATGTGGTAGCCGGGACGGAATCGCTCCAGGTGCTCGAAGCTGCGGCGCTGACTCTCCGAGAGGAAGCAGCGATTCTGCTCACCGGCAAGGAAGACGAAGCGTGCGTCCGTCTCCGGCTCACGCACTGCCAGGTCCTCTGGCAACGCCTGGAAGCCCTCCACAGGCACCAGGTGTCCTGCGCGCACGCACTCGGACATCTGGTGGAAGAATGTGAGGGGGACCTTGGCGAACTCCTGCTGGAGCCAGTCGTGCGTCTCGGAATTGAGGTTCTCGTGGCGCCAGAGCACGGGAAACCCGACGCCATAGGTGAAGCTGGACCAGCGGCACACCAGGTTGGTGCACTCATGGTGGAAGGCTCGGACCAGGAGCGTGAGAAGCCTGGCTGTCAGCGTGGGCGGGCCAAAGGCCCACTGTGGATCCAGGTAAGGCGTCAGCCTGGCCACCGGAGCGACGGCGAGCTTCAGCTTCAACGCAGCCGCGTGGGGTACCACTGGGTGAAGAGACACGGCGTTGGTGACGATGACGTCTACTTCAGGAAGCAGCCCGGACACCGCGGCCATGGCGAAACTGCATGAGCCCTGGCAGTGGATGATGGCCTTGACGGTGTCGTGCCCGGATTCGCGCACCACCGTGCGGATGGCAGCCGGGTGGTCCAGGACGGCCGCCTGGTCGAGCGTCCACTCGCTGGGCTCAACGTCGATGCTGGCGCGCCAGTTCTCTAGCCACACGTCGTATCCGTCGGCCACGAGCGCGTCGACGAGCGTCTGCCGTACCGGCGCGCGGAAGATGTTGCTACGGACGCCCGCGCCGTGCACCAAGACGACTGGCCCCTTGTTCGGCTTTGCATCACCGCGGATGCGGATCAGGTGCAACGCACGCCCGTCACCCGCTAGGAAAGGAATGACCTCCTCCGAGTAACTGGCGGTGCTGTGGGGTTCAGCTGGCATGGCGCCACTCCTCCCTGCTCGAGCAGAACGGCGGCCGACGTGGCGGCCGCCACCTGATTCCTCCTGGCCGCATGACGTGGGTCAGGGGGGCTCTGCTCAAACGTGGGGCACGGCCGCACCACGTACAACTGGGTCGGCTTCCATCACTGTTTGTGACAGCAAGGCGCCGTCCGTTTCAACGCAGCTCCGCCCTTTCGCTCGTTGCGTGATGTCGGCTGGCTGGGGAGGGCGGCGGTGGCGAGCGGAGAGCCCTCCTCCTTCACGAGGCGCAGCGCCCACGGGTTCACTTGCCGGAGCAACGACAGAGAGGCGGGTAGGACACGGGAGGTTCGCGAGGCACGTGTCAGCATGCTCGATGGGCGATGTCTCGCTCATGTCGGACACGCATCGGTGTGGCGGATGGTATCAAGTTGCAAATCGCCACGTCATGGGCGCGCGGGCGATGGGGACCTCGTCGTCAGGACTCCCTCCGGGAAGCTCATCCACGGCGGCAACCGGGGGCCCGGCATTGAAACGGACCATGGGACGCTGGACCGGATTGCGTCAGCCGGAGTGCTCCCCGGAGCACCCGGCGCACGTCGTGTCCTTCACGTAACTCGGTGGTCGGTAGAGGGCGTCATGCGCTGATGGGGCCTGGTCCCTCGCGGCACCGCCTGTTGCCGCGAGAGACGAGGTGATGAGCCACTTTCCGCGGAAGTGAGACAGCCTCGGTGTCGACGTGCGTCAAGCAGACATCGAGGGACTGGCGCTATGCTGCCGCATCATGATCTGCCAAGCCTGCGCTCGGCTCCGTGACGTGGCCTTGGGGGCCATGTGTCAGGAGTGCGGTGCCCCGCTCGTGCCCGCCACTGAGCCGAATCTCGATGCACTCGTCAGGGAGACCCTGCGTCGTCACATCGAAGGTTGGCAGGCCAGCGCGCTCATCGACGTCGTCACCGCGACCCGGCTCGCCGAGTCCCTCGCGCCTGGCGCAGCCGACCCTCACCCCGAAACCCCGAAGGCAGAGGAGGGCGAGCAGGCCTCCGCCCAGGACCTCTTCGAAGCGGTAGCTGTCCCTCCCGTGGACGCGGCGACCCGCGCGGAAGCCTGGGCCGATGGTGCCGCGACCTCGCTTCGTGACGGGGGAGAATGGCGGCTCTGGGGCTGGGGCGCTGCGCTCGCGCGCTCGTTGGACGAAGCCGCGAAGGCGGAGCGGGAGCAGAGAGCGCGCACGCGTCGAGGGCTCCGGCCTGACTCGGAGGCGGGGGATGACGACCTGGGCGCGGCGCTGGATTCCGGGCAGACGTTCTTCGACCGGGGTGCATCAGGCCCGCTCAGCGGAGGGCTCGAGGCCGTCGTGGCGCTCGATGCACGGCCGGAGAGCGCGCCCCGGTTCCAGGAGTTCATCTGGTGGTTCCTTGGCGCGATGCTGGTGCTGGGCGGCTCGCTCATGGGCGTGCGCGAAGCCTGGCAGGCGCTCGGCGGCGTTCCGCGCCAGCTCCTCGTCACGGGCGCTCTGTGGGGATACCACGCGGGCTTCATCGGGCTCGGTGTGCTCCTGTCCCGGCGCTCCATGCCGGTGGGGCGCGTGCTCTCGGGCATTGGCCTCGCGTTGCTCCCCGTCGCCTTCATCGCGCTGTCGTCGCTGTTCGCCCTGTCACCTGGGCTCGGTGTCGCGGTGGCGCTTGGCGCCGCCGCGCTGGGCATGGTGCCGCTGAGGTCGGCGGGACGCCTGCTGCATGGCACTTCCGCCGCGGCCCTGGGGTTGGCGCTCCTGCCCTCCCTGTTCGCGGGGCTTCCACTGATGGCGCTCGAGGACGCGCCCTGGCTGCGCACGCTCTGTGCCTCCGTGGGTGTCATGGCCCTGACCGCCACGGTATGGCGCGCACGGAAGGCGACGGAGGGAAAAACGGCGCTCGTCAGCGCGAGCGCCGCGCTCTATGGCGCGCTGTGGCTCGCCGTCTTCTGTGTGGTGAGCGCACCGTCGGGCTTCGACGCCCTGGAGCCAGGTAGCGCCCTGTTCGCGGGCCTCACGCTGTGGGCCCAGGCATTGGCCACCGTCATCGCCGTGGCCGCGACCACCGACGCCGCGCGCGAGGCCCATCCGCGCGTGAGTCCGGTGCTGGAGATTGTGGCCTACGCGGTGCTCGCCAGTGGCGCGGTCGTGGGCGCGCTGGGCGCGTTCTCCAGCGAGCCCGGAGGGGACTTCCAGGTCGACCTGGCCTCGGCGCTCGCGCCACTCATCGCGGCGGGTGTCTTCTTCCTGCTGGAGCCACGGCGGCGGGCCCTGGTCCACCTCATGGTGATGACGACGCTCCTCGCCGGAGCCTTGTTCGCTCGCACGCAGGCGCCGACGGATCCGGGCTGGTGGGTATTCGGCGGCACGGTGGCGACCGCGGGCTTGATGTTCCTGGCGCGTTGGAGTGCCTTTCCGGGACTTCGTATCCGCCTGCTCGCCTGGACCCTCCTTGGGTCGCTGGTGGCAATGCCCTTGGTAAGCCAGGTGGGCAGCGCCGCCTCGCCGTGGCCCCAGGTGCTGACGGGGCTGGTCATCGCTGGGGCCGCGCACGTTGCTGGCGGCTGGCGCTGGCGGGGCCTGCACTACCTGGGCGGCGTGGGCCTTCTCTTCGGTGTGCTCGCCTTCGTCGAGGGGACCCCGGCGTTGGAGGGAAGCTGGGGCCGGCTGGCGGTCTTCGCGCTCGTGAGTGGGCTCTACGGTGTCGCGGGGCTCGTGCAGGGCGCGTGGGCGCAGCCTGCGTCGCGAAGGGATGGGCTGCTGCCCCTGGATGACCTCGCCCTCTGCCTGGCCGCGGCGGGAGTCCTCCTGGCCGTGGATTCCTCTCCGAGCGCTCCGGACCTGCTCGTGTCAGTCACGGGGCTGTCAGCCAGTGTGCTCTCCGCGCTTCCCACGGCCGTGGTTACGGCCTGGCTGCTGCTGCGTGTCCGGCGGGATGGCAGCAGGCTCGTCGGGTTCCTCGCGGCCTCGGGGCTCGCGCTCGCGGTCTCCCAGGTGATGGGCACCGTCTCCGACTTCGCATCCCCGCGAGCCGCCCTGGTCGCCGCGTCATTGGCGCTCGGCTTCGCGGCCTTCTCCGCACTGCGCGGCCGCACTCCGCTGGATGCCGCGGACACCGCTGCCGGGCGCGAGAGGCGGAGGATGTTCGACCTCTTCAGGCTGCCGCTCGGTGCGCGGGGGCTGCCGCTCTTCACGGATGGTTTCGCCACGGCGGCGCTGGTGCAGACGGTCATCGCCGCGCTCACGCTGGCCGGGTGGCTGGCCAGGCCCACGGATGCAGAGCGCGCCACGTGCCTGCTCGCGGCCGGTCTGCTCCTCCTGGTCGCGCTGGTGGCCTTCGTGTCGCGCGGATTCGAGGCCTGGCACCTGCGCGGCTCGGTGGTGACGCTCGCGTCGCTGGGCGCGTTCATC
The DNA here is from genome assembly GCF_006518205.1 of Myxococcus sp. CA005. Taxonomy (NCBI): domain Bacteria; kingdom Pseudomonadati; phylum Myxococcota; class Myxococcia; order Myxococcales; family Myxococcaceae; genus Myxococcus; species Myxococcus sp. CA005. Next base: position 56,652 of record NZ_SRLV01000028.1, read on the forward strand.
GCGCTCACCGCTCTGCTCAACCGCGCGGGCCGGCCGTCGCCGCCGGACGTCGCCGCTCTGCGGACCTCGCTCATCGGCATCGCGCTCTGGGGCGTCGCGCTGGCGACACGGCGCTTCGGGCCCTGGATCGCCGGGCTTCTGGAGAAGCCTCGTCACGGCAAGCTCTACCACTGGGTTCCCCATCTGGGCGTGGCGCTCCTGGCATGTGTGCTCCTGAAAGGCGCGCTCCTCGTCGGCCTGCCCCGGCCGTCCCGTGCGCTGGCCCTCATTCCGCCCCTGATGTTGCTGGGGCCCGCGGTGTTGATGTTGCTGCTCTCCGTGTCCGCGCGCTCGGTGCGGCTCGCGAGCGTGGGGCTCTGGCTCGGCCTGCCAGGTGCGGCACTCTGGGCCGCGAGGCAGTCGCTGTTCGGGCCCAGGCTCACGCACGCGTGGTCGTCCGAAGGCAGGTGGGTCCGCATCGGCGCCGAGTCCCTGCACTGGCTCGATAAGGACGCGTGGCTCGCACCAGGAGACACAGTGTTCCTGCTGTGGCAGCGGGCTTTCGCGGGCATCGCCGCCGCGGGGCTCGTCTATGCCGTTGCCTCGCTCCGGGGGCTGCCCGACTCCTTCCAGCGCCTGTTTCAGCGCCATTCGGTCATCAGTGTGGGCGTGGTCTTCGTCGCGGCCCTCTTCCAGCCCGGGCTCACGGCGGCAGGCCTGGTCTGCATCGCCGGTCTGGTGCTGTTCCTCGGAGGGGCCAGGGCGCAGGGGCGCGGTGTGCTTGGTGCGAGCATCCTCTTGCTGGTCCACGCGTTGGCGCACCGAGAGGACATCTTCGAGTTGTGGCCCGGCCCGGTGCTGGCGCTGGCGGGGCTGGCGGTGGTGACGCTGGGGCCGTGGTTCGTCCGGCGCAGGGGCTTGTCCGAGAGCGCTGCTCGCATGCGCATCCACCAGGCCATGGCCATCTATCTGTTGGCAGCGCTCGTGTACGCGTTGGCGACGAATGGAACGCCGTCGTCGACGCTCGCAGCGCTCAACCTCCTGGGGGAGATGCTGCTGAGCATGGGCGGGAGCTGGATGGTCTCTCCCGCGTTGCCTGTGACACTGGCGCTCGTCGCCGCGTCGGTGCTCGTGGCGGCTTTCCAGTGGAAGGGCACGCTCGCCTCGCTCGTCGCGACGCTGGGGGCCTGGGTGGTGGGCGGCACGTTTGTCGCCTCACTCATGGCCTTCCTTTCGATGCGCGCGAGTCTGGTCGGCCCGTGGCTGCGTTATGGCGCGCTCTTCATCCTCCATGGCGCGGCCCTGTCCCTGGCCGCCTCCGTGGGCGTGCTGGCCCTCCATGCCGCCCAGGAGTGGGTGCGGAGGCGCCGGTCGGACGTCGCCGGCGGCCTGTCGTGGGGACGCGACACAGGGTTCGTGGTGAGTGGACTGATGCTCGCGGCCCTGGCGGTGGGGGGCTCCGCTTCCGACGGCGCTCTTCCGCTGGAGATCGCCTCCATTGGCATCCTGGTGTTGGTGGCGCTGCACTGCGCTTGGAGCCAGCACACCGGCAGGCACGTCTACTTCGTGCAGACAGCGGTGGTCGGCGTCTACGCCCTGGTGCGCAATCTGTATGCACCGGGCCTGCGCGCCGAGCACGACGCATTCTTCGCGCTGGCCCTGGGCTTCATCCTGGTGGGAGTGACGGTGCTGGCCCGGCGGGCGGGCGTGCAGCCCGTGGAGGCGGCCACCCGGCGCTTCGCGGCACTGCTGCCCGTGGGCATGGCGCTGGTGCTGCCAGGCGAGGCGACGCAGGAGGCGGCACTGCTCGCGGGGGGCTCCGGACTCCTGTACGCGACGCTGGGCGCGGTGGAGCGCAGCCGGCTGTTCGGTGCATTCGCCGCGGCCGCGTGCAACTTCGCGCTGCTCATCTCCGCGCTGGCCTTTGGCCTGGAGGGTTTGGAAATCTACCTGGCGCCCATGGGTTTGCTGTTGTTGATGCTGGGCCAGCTCTTCGCGGAGAGCCTGCCGCACGCCGCGCGCAACACGGTGCGAATCCTCGGGGGCTTGTTGCTATATGTGCCCGCGGCGGCGCGCATCGCGGTCCAGGTGGGCCAGTCTCCCGACGGCACGTATGCGCTCGTCTTCGGCGGGGTGTGTCTGCTCGGCGTGGTGGCGGGCATGGTGTTCCAGATTCGCGCCTACCTGGCGTTGGGGACCCTGTTCCTCACGCTGGACGTCGCGGCCACGCTGCTCGACGCTGGGCTGAGGGACCACCGCATCGGCTTCCTGGTGATGACGCTCACCGGGCTCACACTCATTGGCGGGCGCGTCCTGACGACGTTGAAGCGTCAGGAGTGGGAAATGCTCGTGCGGCGGGTCCGCGTCCAGCTTCGCGGTTGGGATTGAGCGCGCGGGTGGCGGCCCAAGCCCCGGGCTCCCTGCGGCCCCTGCGCCGCTGGGGGGGGCACCGACGTTGGCCCCTGGGATGCTTGCGCCGGCTACTTGAAGCAAAGGGTGGTCGTGGTCACCACGTCAGTTCGCTTGACCCATTCGACTGTCCTGCAGGTCTCGCCGGGACCGCAGGCGTCATCGTCCTGGCAGCGGCGGTGACACTGGCGGTCGCCCTTCTCCGCCTGGCAGTAGAGCTCTTCGTCACGGGCGGGTGGGCCACAGACCTGGCTGATGTAGCACTCCTCGTCGGCGTTCGCGCACACGTCGGTGAAGGAGCAGGTCGCGAGCGAGGAATTCGGTAGATGGGACGTATCGTCTCCGCAGCCAGCGGAGACCAGAAGGCAGAGCAGGCTCATCAGTGACAGTCGCATGGGACCTCGGGAAAGGGTGAGGGGTTTCTCCAAGTATACGATAGGCGAATGGTGCGGGCCATCAACGCCCCACTGGCGTGGGCGCGGAGGCGTCGTGGGCAGGCGCGTGCAACTTCGTGGCTGGGATTGAGGGGCGCGCCGCTGCTGTCTTTTCTTTTCTCTTCACTCCCGAGAATCGAGAAGGCTGCCTCGTGCTGGGCCAGGAGTCTCAGCCTTCGTGTCCAGGGTGGGTGTTGCCTTACGGTCGACGCGGTGATGCCAGGAGAAAATGCTGTCCAATGGCACACGCGTTCTGGATTCGAAATGCGTGCCTTTAAAGCTGAAAATGGAATTCATGCGTTCATTGTTGTGGCGGTTATCCGGCGTGACAGTCCTCACGTCGGACCGCCATCCCCAAGTCGAAGCGGATTGGAGCAAGACAATGAAGGTCAGTCGAGTGGCCCCCATGTGGCGAATGCTGAGTGCGGCCCTGGCGTTCGGCATGATGAGCGCGTGCGGTTCTGAGTTGGAGGACGAATCCGTCGTTTCCGAAGAGGCGCCGGTGGGCGGCGAGTCGTCATCGGACTCGGCGTCGGCGATGGCCGGTGACCGTTATGCCAACGCAGTCGTCCAAAGCGGTGTCATTGCCGTCCTCAATCCGAACAACGCCGTGGGCGCACCGGATGGGAACGCCGCGACGTTCCTGGGGCTCCTGGGCGGCTCGATGGTCCTGGACATGGGCCTGGGCGAAGAGGGCACAGGGCCGCTGCGCGTCTACTACCAGGGCCTTTCGCTGGCGGTCATCGCCCAGGTGGAATTCCTTCGTGGGGACATGAGCATCATCAGCACGGGACAGGCGAACCTGCTGGACCTGGGGCTCGGGACTCACTCCACGCTGGTGCCATTCAGCAGCTCCACGCCGTATCGCTATGTGAGGCTGCGCGGTGGGGTTGCCTCGTTGTACGGCTTGGACGCGGTGGAGGATACGGGCGGTGGTGCGAGCGCTGTGTGTGGCGATGGCCGTATCAACAATGGGGAGCAGTGTGACGACGGCAACCGGGTTTCGTCGGATGGCTGTAGCAGCACCTGCCGGGTGGAGCCCGGGTACACCTGCAATGGCATGCAGCCCAGTGTCTGCACGGACGTCAATGAATGCACGAATGGCACTGCGCAGTGTTCGGTGAATGCGATTTGCACGAACACGCCGGGAAGTTACACCTGCACCTGCAGACCGGGCTACTGGGGAAATGGTTGGACGTGCAGTGACATCGACGAGTGCTCGAACGGGACTGCCGCGTGCAATCCCAGCCAGGTGTGTGTCAACACGCCGGGTGGCTATGAGTGCGTGGGTGGCTCCTGTCCGGCTCCCCGGGTGCAGTGTGGCGCGCAGTGCGTGGATGTGTCGTCGGACGTGAACAACTGCGGCGCCTGCGGCGTTGTCTGTCCGGCGGCGAAGACCTGCTCGTCGGGCGTCTGTGTCATGAGGTAGCCGGGACCGACGCTGTCGCTCGCGGAATGACATCATGAGCTGGCAGGCTCACCGCCCTCGCGGCGCAACACGGCGCCGCGAGGGTCGGGGTTCTCCTGGCGCTGTGATGGGACGCTGCGCGGTGGCTCAGGACTTCTTCCTGGCTTCGTCAATCACCTCTTGCTTGGAGAGGGGCTTGAGCGAGCCGTCCGGCTGGCCCTGGAAGAAGTCGAACTCGTGGATGGTGCCCTTGACCAGGTACTCCTTGTCCCGCGCCGAGTTCACCATCGCGCGTTCGCGAAACGTGAACGAGGGCTTCTCGGGGTCCACTCCGACTTGGGGCATGACGGCGCGCTCTTCGGGTGTGGGCTGCCAGAGCGGCTGTGGACGTGGCTCGGAGCGCAGCACCGCGGTCTCGTCGAAGCCGGGCCTGGTGCTCGTTCGGAGGTCGCGCTGGATGTCGAACTGGTCGAGCACCACACCGCTCTTGGGGTCCTTGGCCGGGTTGGTGACGATGCGGTCCTTGCCGTAGAGCGGGTTGTCGACCAGGGGCCCCGTGGCCGTGCCGTCCACGCCCACCGGCGGGCCGCTGAAGGACGTATACGGAGTCTTCGCCTTGATGGACTTTTCGCCATCGACGTGGTCGGAGGCACTGGTGGTGACGCTGTCGCCCGCGGGCTGGAGCTTGCCGTGCTTGTCGATGGCGGACTTCGACGTTCCGTATCCCGGTTGGATGGCGTCGAACGCGAAGTTCTCACGGCGCGACAGCGGAACATCCGGCTTGATACGAGGCGTGGCCGAGTTGTTGCCGCCATCACGGCGATCCATGGCATCCATGATGTCGCTCATCAGGTCCAGGCTGTTGTTCCGTGCCCGCGTCTCGCTCGCAATTTGAGACGGGCTTGGAGCCTTGGTGGAGTGATGGGCGACCTGCCGCGGCATGCGGGTGGGTGCCCCGTGGCTGCCGGAGTGGGACACTCCTCGCGCGCCTTGCTTCAACAACGTCGTCGTTACCCTCGTGATGGTACCCATGATGTAGCCCCCCCCTGGTCTGAAGCATGAGGTGCGTTCCTTCATGCCTTTGTACGAATTGTCCTTCATCTGCGCACGGAGTTGCGTGGGGGGAGGACGATTTGGGCGAGGGCGCAGTTGTGCCCCGTTCGACGCCTCCGTCATTCGAGGGTGGGCCTTCCGGGACGAAGTGAGTCGCCACGAGATGCACTTAATGGACAGCTCACGTCCACAGTCGCGGGAAAGACACAGCCTCAGCGGCCCTCGCCAGGGAATGACGTGGTCGCTCCAACGTGTGCGTTGCCATGGCCAGATACGCACCCTAGCGTCGCACCTGCCATTGGCGGATGAAGAGCCCGTTGTCGCCCCACCTACTCTCCGAGGTCAGAGGATGCGCAGATTGCTGCCCCAGGACGTCTTTGTTTCCAGCACCGCTCTTGAACGATGCGAGTCTCCCGCCCGTGCCGCACTCAGACTCGTGGGAGTCTTTTTCGTCGCCCTGTTCCTCGGAGTGCCAGGCGGCGCGGAGGCATCCGATGCCTCGCTCGCGCCGAACTTCTATTCGGGACATGGAATCACGGTTCATGCGGTGCGGCACATCACGGATAGGCTCATCGACGTGGAAATCTCCACGCCGCTGATCGCGCCTCACGCGGTCTATGACCCACGCCACCACGTTCGGGTGCTCCTGCCGACGGGGTATTACAACAACCCGGGCGTGCGTTACCCCGCGGTCTACCTGTTGCACGGGGGTGGAGGCGCGAACTCGGCTCAGTGGGTGGAGTTCGGTGCGGCGTATGCGATTACCGAGAACATGCCCGTCATCACCATCATGCCGGATGGCGGCAAGGTCGGTTGGTACACGAACTGGGTCTTCCCTCGCGGGGTGAATCAGGCGTGGGAGGAGTTCCACCTCAACCAGCTCATTCCGTGGGTGGACCAGAACCTTCGCACGCTGGCGTACAAGCGGGGCCGTGCTATCGCGGGGCTGTCCATGGGCGGCTTCGGGGCCATCAGCTATGCCGCGCGGCGCCCCGACCTGTTTGCCTATGCGGCCAGTTTCTCGGGGGCCCTGGACCTGGGTGACGCCGCCATCCGCGCCACCGTCACGGAGGAGGGGACACGGTGGCTTCAGAATCCGGATGGGGCGTTTGGCTCTCCCTTCTGGCCCTTCGACCAGGCCTGGAACATGAACAACCCCATTCCGCGTGCGGCGTCTCTGCGGGGCGTTGCCGTCGCCTTGTATGCGGGGTCGGGCATCTGGGATGGGGATGTGCTCGAACGCGTCCCGGGGGCGTCCACGGACCGGTTCCACCATGCGCTGAATGCCGCGGGCGTGCCGCACCACTACGAGATGTATGGCCGCCCAGCGCCGGGCCAGAAGCCCTTCGGTTGTGACGGCGGACACAACTTCAGTTGCTGGAACTACGCGTTCTTCGACGTGCTGCCGCGCATGTTGGCCGTGCTTGACGGGCCGTAAGCCCAACGGCACGTCAGGTGATGGAGCCCTTCGTCCGATGCGAAGGGCTCCCACTGCCACCCGCGCGAGCGGAGCGCCTTCTTCCTGCGGCCTCTTGGGGCGGGTGCTGGATGAGTGGGTCCACGAAGGGAGATGCTTCTCCTCAGTGGCTCAGCAACCACGTCGCGAGCGGTTGCCACGCGAGCGTCGGTGCATCCGCCGCGTACAAGAGGTCGCCATGGCCGAAGTCCTCGGACACTCGCTCCGGGCCGAAGCGGCGGACGACGAGCGCCGTGACATCCGTCGATGACACCCGGGTCGTCGAATACAGCCCGTAGTCACCGAACGCGCCAGCGGCGCCGAGGTAGAACAACGGGACGCGGATGTTCGAGAGCTCGGGCCTTGGTGTCGCCCCGCACCAGATTTCGTCGAGTTCCACGGTCTCACGCAGCGACTGGTGCGGCGGCGCGCTGGCGAACCACGCGCTCACGCTGTCCTCGGACGACTCGCGCAATGCCGCAACGTCGCCGTTGGCGTCGAGGATGGGCGCGCTCAGGTGGTACAGCGGCGTGTATGGCGCGAGAAGGTAGGTGAGGCCATTCATCGCGAGCAGTGCACCGCGGTTGGTGTAGCTCGAAAACACTGGAGACTGCGCCTGGGGGGCGCTCCGGGCCAGCTCGCCCAACGTGATGAAGAAGCTGTTGTCGGAGTCGGTCACGCCTTGAGCAAGCGCCTCACGTCCCGCGGCGGCATTGGCGCACGCAAGCTCGCGCAGTTCCGCGTGCTCGGGCGCGATGTCGTAGTAGGCGTCGAGCACGGCGACCGCCGACACGTGGCGGCCGTTGGCGGCGGCATACGCGTAGGCCAGCTCGCCGCCATGCGAGAATCCGCCGAGCACGATTCGGCCCTTGTCACGGTCGCCGCTGAGCCGTGCTGCCCGTGCGAAGGTGAGCGCGACGGTGATGTCTCCGAGCTCCTGGGCAACCCCCATCTCGCCCAGGTCGGAGATGTCTCCGTAGGCGGAGGGCAGCGTCCAGCGACGGTCAACGCCCCAGACGTCGATGTCCCGGGCCGCCAGGTACGGTGCGAGCCCCGGCGCCGATGACGCGGGATTGCCGAGTGTCGGCACGAAGTTCGTGACGAAGTTGGCGAAGTCTCCGTGAAGCAACATGATCGCGTGGGCGGGCGACCGTGGCCGCCACGGTGCGCGCTCTCGGACGACGCGATGGACCCGCACGATGGCGTTTGGTGCGGTGCTGACACGAATGTCGAATCGGTAGTGATAGACGTCTTCGGTCACGAACTCACGTAACACCGCGAACGGTGTTGGAGTTGACGCGAGCGATTCCGCTTCAGTTTCAATCCGCGAAGGTGGGGATGCGAATGCGGACGTGCATGCGAACAACACGATGAACGAAAGACCAAGATTGGACATTCGGGACCCTTCAGGTGCACTCGAGACGGGATGTGACATGCCCCCAGAATGGGAAGGGGCTGGCCCTCTCAGAACGAAGAGCTCGGCGCGGACATATCGTCCCGTTTTCATTGAAGCTTCGCTTTGTGGAAGCAGAGCCGGAAGCCAGTCACTCAAGGTGGTGGTGCCCGAGCGTGAGGAATCCGAAGCGACGCAACGCCTGGTTGAGAGCTGCACGGACGCGGACTGACTTGAGGTCAGCTCGACACGGAAATGGACTGTCAGATCTCCTGGTGTTGCGCTCTGACAGGTAGGCCCATCTCCTTTGTGGGCCACGGCAATTCCCATCACGGCCGAAAGTGCCCTGTCATGTCGTTGACTCAGAGTCTGGCTTGAAGAGACACTTCTCGCTCACCAAGGGAGGCCGAACATGAAGAAGCCTGCTCGTACGAAGCGTGCAAAGACTCTCAAGGTCACGGTGCGCGTTCTGAAGGTGTCCGCGCTCAAGGCATTTGAAACCAACGTGTCCAGCATTTCCCACATTTCGAAGTAGCGGCGTCCCGGGCACGACATGGGCGTTCAATCAGGTGTCGTGCTCCTCGAAATGGCGAGGGGGAGCTCCATCCTTCAGACCCGCAGGGCGCTGATGGAGATACGGGGCCTCCCCTTTGCTCTTCTCGTCTCCATCCTCGGAGACGTTCGCCGCGGAGGGAGCGCCGCGGTCGTCCGTGCGCTGGTGAAGGCGGGCGTCGGCCCTACCGGCGCCAGGGAGCTCGGAGCGCGGCTCGAAGAGGAAGGGGCGCTGGGGCGAGGTGCGCCACGTTGGATGGACGAGCAAGCCCTCCGCAAGGCATTGGGAATCACCGGCAGGCTGCGACTGGGACCTCTTCGCACGGCCGACCTTTCCGAGAACAGCGGAGCACTCATCCAACTGAGCGCCACATGTTGGCGAAGCGCTGGCAGTGGTGTGTGTGTCGCCTGTGGCCTGCTCTGGGAGGTTCAGAGCGCGGACGCGCCCGATGAGGCCGCCGCGGTGGCGAATGCGAACCCGCGCCGAGCCGTGATTGCGCTGGGGGCAGCCGATCTGACGGCCCTCCGGAAAGCGATGAAGCCGCATTCCCTCGATGCGCGTACCTGGACAGAGGGCGCCTACGGGCGGCCAGGCGCCAGACGCATCCGGTCCCGGCCCGCGGCGGGATGCCCGTGCTCCGCGAACTGGGGCGCGGCGAACCGCATCGGCAAGCTGGAGGGCTCGCGGATGGCCGGTGCCGCGCTGGGGCGCGTGGGAATCGCGACGCGCGAAGCCACGGTCCGTGGCAGGCGGGGGGCTCTTCCCATCGTCACCCTGACCTGGGGAGCCGCCACCCTGCGTCTTCGGAAACGAGGTCGTCCCGTGGTGTCAGGACATTTCCTGGCCCAGGTGGGCGTCGGAGCCTCCCTGGAGGAGCGGAGGCTGACCGCGCGAGCAGAGGCCATCGAGCGTGCCTCGTCCCTCCTTCGTGTGCCCGACGTCTGCGCGACTCCGGCGCGTGCGCTCGAGCAACCTTTCCTGCCCATGAGTGATTGGGACCTCTACACGCCGGAGCAGTACGCAAGCCCGGGGTTCCCCTACGCGCCAGTCACCCAAGACACGCCACTGGATTGGGTCAGGGCCACGGATGCGGAGACCGGTGAGCAATTGCTCGTTCCTGCGGCCTTCACGACTTCCGAACGGCTCGTGGGCCCGCGCTTCCTGTGTGCCTCATCCAATGGCGTCGCGACGCATACGAGCGATGACGCCGCGTTGCGGTCCGCGCTCCTGGAGGTGGTAGAGCGCGATGCACTCCAGCTCGCCTGGTATCGAGGTCAAGGGGCGCGGCGCCTCGACATGGCTACGCTCAACATTGATGAGGGGGTGTCACGTCATTTCAAGGGTTCGGGCTGGACTCTCCACTTCTCGTATCTGCCCGGTCGCGCCGACCTTCACGTCATCGCACTCATCGCCGAGGCGACAGGAGAGGGGGCGTTTCCCAAAGGAGGGACGCTCCTCGCCGCGGCGGCGGCGGGGGACCCGGCAGTGGCCGTGCACCGAGCGCTCCGTGAAATGCGAATGTTGACGGAGGCGGTGGCCCTTCGTCGGGAGCTTCCGATTGACTTCGAGGCGCTCCGGCGGCCCCCGGTCCTGGAGAACTACTGGCTCATCGACTCCCTCCTCGACATCACGTTGCTCTACTTGAACCCCGCGATGCGGAGCGCTGTCGACCTGCTCCTGGAAGGCCCCCCGGTGGAGCTCCCTCGTGTTCGGGTCCCCGACACGGCGGGGGAGCTCGTCACGAGGCTCCGACAGCATGGGCTGCGCACCCTGGTCATCAATCTCACGCTGGCGGCGGCCTCTCCGTTCCGGACTTGCCAGGCGCTGGTCCTTGGGACGCAGCCTCTGGCGTTCTGTCCGAGCCTGCTACGCCTCGGGAGTGGGCTGCTGCCGCGCCGCCTTCCCCCGCGCAATCCCAAGCCGCCCACATCGCCGCTCAAGCTCAGGCGAGGGCTGTTGAATCCGTACCTGCTTCCGCTGGCATGAGTCTCACCGAAGGCGCGAGGCGACGTCTCGAATGAGCGAACGCGTCATCATTCTGGGCGCGGGCCTCGCAGGACTGGCGGCAGCGCATGCGCTTGTCCTCGCAGGCCAGGACGTCGTCGTGCTCGAGGCGCGCTCTCGAGTCGGTGGCCGGGTCCTGACCCTGCGGCAGCCGTTCCTGGACGGAATGTACGCCGAGGCGGGCGCGAAGTATGTCCTCGGTGGGCACTCGACGGTCCTCGGCTTTGCGAGGAGGCTCGGCCTGGATCTCGACCCGCTGCCAGTTCCGCACACGTCGGCCTTGCGGCCCTTCCATCTTCGGGGACGTCGCATCCTGGCCCCCATTGGTGATGATACGAGCCTCCCGCATGTCCTGAGGGCGGATGAGCAGCAGCTCGGCCTTTCAGGTCTCTATCGGAGGTACGTGGCGCCCCTCGTGGAGGCTGTCGGCGACCCCTTCCATGAGTCCTGGCCCGGTCCAGGCGCGGCCCACCTCGATGGCCTGACCCTTCGTGAGGCCCTCGCGGAACGGGGCGCTTCTTCAGCGGCCATCGACGCGGTGAGCCTGGGGCGGTTTGACCTCGTGGGTGATGGCATCGACGCAAGCTCGGCGCTTGGTGTTCTGCGACGGGAGTTGTTGACGGTCGGCAGAGGAGGCTCGAGCGCCTACACCTTGAGGGGCGGCAGTGACCGGCTTCCCGTCGCCCTGGCGAAAGCGCTCGGTGGAAGGATTCAGTTCGGATGGGCAGCGAAGCGCATCGAGCAGGAACAGGGGACCGTTCGCGTGTCCTGCCGCGGCAGCACGGGAGAGCACAGAACGTTCACAGCGGAGCGGCTCGTGTGCGCCATTCCGTTCTCGGTCCTTCGTGGCGTTGAGCTCGTCCCGGCCTTCTCGGCGGACAAGCTGCGGGCGATTCGCGAGCTCGAGCATACGTCCGTCGTGCGCACCTTCATCCAATACCGGCGCCGCCTCTGGACAGAGTGGGGGTGGTCGAGTGGGTGGCTGACGGACCTCCCCATCATGCACGTCCTTGACGCCGCACCGACACAACCTCCGCCGTCAGGCATCCTTGAAGCGTATCGCGTGGGCCCGTGCGCCCGCGCGGCGGGCCTTCTCTCCGAGGAGGAGCGCATTGCCATGGCTGTGCGGGGCTTGAGTCAGTTCGCGCCGGAGCTGGCCTCCGAAGTGCAGTGCGGAACCTCCTACGCATGGGACCTGGACCCTTGGGCTCGGGGTGCCTTTGCGTGGTTCCGGCCGAGGCAGCTCACGCAGTGGGGACGTGCGCTCGCAACGCGCGAAGGCAGGGTCCACTTCGCCGGAGACCAAACCTCTCCCATGCCCGGCTGGATGGAGGGAGCGCTCTTGTCAGGCCAACGCGCCGCCCTTGAAATCCTGTCAGGAGCCAGCGGGGCGTGCATGGCAGAGGGCCTGCACGGCGTCTGATTCATGCCGCGGTGGTGGCTTGCGAGAGCCCGTGGGGCCAGCTGCCCGACTTAGGGGCCCGGTGAGTGCGGACTCGGACATTCGTGGCCAATCCCTCCACGAACGCCTCGTCCGATTTCACCTTCCGCGCGACGGGAACAGGCGATGTTCCGCTGGGCGCTCCGGCCTGCGTCCCTGCCTACTGGCCTGGGGCGGAGGGCCGGTCCTTTCGAGAACGGCGGGATGTCTTGGCCGCCGCCGCTGGCTTCCCCGCGGCTTTCTTGCCACGCGTCGCCGCGAGCTTCTTGGGGCGGGGGGCGCGGGGTTTCTCCTCCTCCGTGGCAGCGCCGTCACCGCGGCGGACGCGTGCCACCGCGCCGCTCACGGACCGGGTCAGCCGCGCAACCCCGGGAGTGGCTCCAAGGGAGTGGGTCAGTCCCTGCACCTTGTGGGACACGGAGCTCAACGCGCGTCGCTCCCGGTCCGACACGGGAAGCAGCGCCGCTCCCGCGACGCCTGCTGCCAGCGTGGTCAATCCAATGGCCACCGCGTGTTCCCCCAGTTGGTCGGCTGCCCAGGTGCGTGCCTTGCCTGCTCGCTCACGGAGTCTGTCTCCACTGGGGACCCGGTCTCGCAGGTGCTCCAGTGTCTCGCGCCCTCGGGTGCTGACCCGCTGCATGGCCTCGCGTGTGTGCGCGGCGACCTTCTGAGGGCGCGTCTTCTCTTCCTCCTGGGCCTTGCGGCGCTTCCAGGCCGCGGTGAGCTTGCCCAACCTTTTTCTCCCGGATGTGGTCGTCTGCGCCTTGGCCATCGCGCTCTCCCTTGTTTCGCCCTCGTTGGGGGCCGGCGTTCCTCGTGTCAAAGAAGGTATGGATGAGAGAACCCGGCGCAATGTGCTGCTGCGGGTGAGGACGGCCGGCACGACGAAGGTGCGCTGGGCGCCGAGCGCGGCGCCCGCCCACATTCCTCCAGCCGTGGCCAGCGCGACCGTCGTGCTGCCAGCTGGGCCCCGCGCCCTCGCTGCGCCTGCTTTGACCAGGGTCGCGGCCGCGTTGAGTGCCAGTCCCGTCCCGCCATGCTTGAAGCGTTGGAATGCCTCCTGGTCCTCGAAGAGGACGACCTCCGAAGATGTCTGTCCGCCCAACTGGACTCCGAGGGTCAGTTGGACCAGCGCCGCGTATCCGACCAGCCGCTCGTGACGGAAGACCTCGCCCATCCCCCAGGTGCCTCCGAGCACGGCGCTTCCCTGGCCTAGCGAAGGGAAGACGGCATAGGCGTAGGCCCGAGCCCTCGCCTGAGCAAGCTCCGGTGAGCGGGCCTCCAGCCGGTGCAATGCCGCCCTTGCGTCACCATGCAGTCTGCGGTGGACGCCCAGCTCCTTCCTCGCGAGCTTCAGCGCGCGTTGGCCTTGGCTCGCCAGTTTGTCTCGGATGGGCGCTTCATTCGTGGCGAGCACTGGCCTGTGCCTTGATGATTCGGGTGAGCAGCAGGGCGGCAGCCGTCAGCCCCGTGGTCAGGGCAGGAGGGGGCTGCGACGCTTGCAGCCGCGAACGCTGCCCGGTGTCATCGGCCCCGTTCTCCTCGGACGCATCCTGCCTGCGGAAGCGCTGCACCAGGCCTCCGTTCCCTCGCTCCGATGCGCCCGACGAACGCGGAATGAACGTGAACTTCTGTCCGCCCAGGGAGGCCTCGAGCAGCATGCCGCCACGCGAGTAGGCGTGAGCAACGCACTTCGCATAGTTGATGGTTCCGGACGCCGCCGCCTTCACGATCACTGCGGACGCGTTGGCGGCGAAGGCCGCCTTTCCTCCCTTGAACGCTTCAATGGCATCACGGTCCTCGAAGAAGATGAGCTCGCTCAGGGTCTGTCCGCCCACCTGGACTCCGAGGGTCAGCTGGCTCAGCGTGGCGAAGCCAATCGGCTTGCCCTTCTCGAAGACTTCGCCGTGGCCGTACGAGCCGCCGAGGACCAGCGATGCCCTGCCCAGCGAGGGGAAGACGGCATAGCCCTGTACCTGCTCCAGCTCTTTTTTCAGCTCCGGATGCTTGAGGACCAGGCGGTCCACCGTTGCCACGACCTCTTCGTGAAGCGTCTTCTCCTGCTCTGGCTTCATGTTCGCCTCCTGATGAATCAACGTGGCGACGGCCATGTCCGCAAGGTACCCACGGGACGTGCGTGCGAACGACCACGCCGTGAGCGGTCTGGTTGCCCGGACGTGACGCGGAGGTGTCTACCTTCGGTCTCAGGAGGACGCACATCATGGCCTCGACGAAGACAAAGGAGAGGAAGCGCTCGCGCGGCCCAGCGCGAAACGCATCACCCAGGATGGAAGCTGCGCAGAAGCAGGTCGAACAGGTCACGGGATACGCACGGGGCCGGGTGATGGAGCGCCTGGACTTCCAGCGGGGCTTGCTCGTGTCGGTGCTGGAGGACATGGCAGAGGGGCTGGGCAGCGCCACCCGGCGTGCACGGAGCCCGGCATCGCAACGCATGCTGGAGACGGGAGAGCGCATGTTCCGCGGCGCCTCCTCGCGGCTGGATGAGCAATCCGTCGAGGCATTCCTGGACCGCACGGGACAGTTCGTGCGGCAGCGCCCGGGATTGTTGCTCACGGGACTGCTGGGGGCAGGCCTGCTCGCGGGGCGGATGTTTCGCGCCAGCGGTGCTGGCGATGTGGAAGGGGAGGCTGAGTCATGAGACGTAGCGCGAACAAGGCGGCTGCGCGCGAGGGACGGAACGGCGGCGCTCCAGGTCAGGCGCAAGGGGGACTGATGCCGTTGCGGGCGGTCCGCGACAAGGGCCGGGCGGTTGCTGGGAGTCTCCGAGAGAAGTTTCCCTCGCGAGACGATGCGCGCTCCCGCGCGGTGGGAGCCCAAACGTGGACAGCGCAGACGATGCGACAGCATCCCGTGGGGGCGGGACTTGGGGTCCTGGCCCTGGGCTTCCTGTCGGCGTCCCTCTTGCCGGCCTCGGCGCTGGAGCGTCGCGCGTATACACGTGTGGCGGGAAAGGCGCGGGACCTGGCCGACCGCGTGGACGCATCGGGGCGACTCGAAGACGTCCTGGCGACCGTACGACAGATGGCGGCGGACGCGGCGGCCGAGCAGTTGGCCTCGTTGAGGCCCGAGCCCGAGGAAGGTCCTACGCGGCGCAAGTTGGAGCGGGTGGACCGAAAGGGTGGGTGATTGCCGGGCGGGTAGGGGACGGGGGGCGGCCCGCCCTGGCTACCGATGGAGGTTCAGTCGCGTCTCCGCCCGGAGCGCTTCCGTGGGGGCGCTGAAGGCTCCTGAAACCGTGTTCCCACATGCATGGCTGCTTCGAAGGGCCCGTAGTGCCCTGCCGTGAGGGGCGCCGGTACTCCCGTCCGGTGCGAGGTATGGATGCTCTCGACGCCAGGAGACGACCAGGTGCGAACATGAACGCCATGGATTGCATGCACGACGAGCGATTCGCCCCGGGCGCGTGCGGTAATGGCGACGTCATCGTTCAGCTCGGATTCCTGGTCGTTCAATGGTGCGCTCTGGAAACGCGCGTGACTTGATTGCGGTGGTCGACGTACCGGCATGGGGAACTCCCTGGGGCATGGGCCAACAGCTCCCTTTCAATCTGGAGACGCGTTGCTCGGGAGGCTGTGGCAAGGCGGGCGTGGCCTGCTTCCGTGGGGGCCCTGGCTGCCTGGGTGAGAGGCCGTGCGGCCTGCCGGCAGTGCCTGTCGATGGACTGAGGCCAATGGGACGAGGCCCTTGGCCACACCGGGTGTCAGGCCCGTTGTCCGCTCCTCACTCTTGACAGAGGGAGGAGGTCGACCGTGGCAAAGACAGGATGGGGGGCATGGCGATTCCGGGGAACGAAGTCCGCGAACAAGACGGAGCATGACAATCCCGAGGAGCGGCCTTCGCAGCGGGAAGGCGGAGCCACGCGAGAGGACACACGGAATGCGCTCGCGCAGGCGGGCGTCGACGAGGGGCCCATCGAAATCGTGCCCGACGTGCTGCTCGACGTCCCGACGGTGAAGGTGGATGAGATTACGCTCGATGTGGAGAACTTGCGTGCACGCGTCTCACTGCATGCCGAGCTGGCCAACCTCGTGCGCCTCGATGTGGGCGCCGACGTGGGCATCGAACGGGTCAATTTGACCATCAAAGGCGTGGAGGCCCAGGCGCTGCTCAAGGTCCGGCTCCAGCGTGTCTATGAAATCCTGAGCCGCGCGCTCCAGACATTGGATAGCAACCCCGAACTGCTCGCCAGCCTGCTTCGGCCCGTGGGGCATGCGATAGGCGAGGTGGGGGAAGCCGCCCATGAGAGCCTGAAGCCTGGCGGAGCGGTGTCCGAGGCCGTCCGGGACGTGGGAGGGGCAGCGAAGGGGGCGTTGGAACCTGGCGGGACGGTGAACCGCGTGGCCGACCAGGCACTCGGGCCTGGTGGACCCGTGCGAGACGCCGTGAAGGGCACGGTCGGGCCCGAAGGCGTGGCGAAAGACGCAACCCGGGCGCTCACTGGCTCGATGGAAGCGGGCGGTTCGAAGCGTTCGAAGCGCCCATCACAGGGCGACGGCGGCGGGAGGCGAGAGCGAAGGCCGCCGCAGCCGGCCCCCGCCCCGGAGCAGCGTTCCGGCGCACAACGTTTCAGACACGGCCCGCCTGCCGGTGGCTCGAAGCGCCGTGCGTCAGGACGACCGCGTCGTCGCCAGAAGCGCTAAGGGCGCGGTGAGAGCCAGTGGTTTCCCACACGCGACGGGAGCGCGTGGACGTGCTACCCCATCCCCATGTCTCGCGCTCCCCGAACCGATGCCTCGCCCGAGGGGCCGAACCCCTCCACTTCTTCGTCCGCGCCGCCGCTGGACTCCGCCTTCACCTGGCACTCAGAGAGTTCGGAACCCGCGCCTGCTCGGCTGTCTCCTGTGAATGACCGACTCAGCGCGGATACGGCGCTCAAGCGGGTGCGCCGAGGCGAGTTCCTGCTGTACTCCGGTGACTTCCACAACGCGAAGCAGCTCCTCGGCGCGCTGAGCCGGCGGCTGCCGCGGCCAGCGAAGGCGCGCTCGCCCCTGGAGGCATTCCGTGCCGAGCGGCGGGCCCGGCAGCTCGAACACGAGACGCTGTCGCGCATCGTGGTGTCTCTCGACCGCGATTACCGGCTCGGGCTCGCGCGGGCACCGGATACTTCACTGGCATGCCATCAGGTATGGGGGGCTTCAACGACGGACACCACCGTGGTCCCGCTCAAACAACTCCTCGGCATGCTCGGGGCGGCGGAGTGGCGTCGCAAGGGGCTCGCTGTTCCTGGCCTCACTGGGCTGCTTCACCCGCACTACGGCGTCTACCTTCCGACCCGCACGGATTACGTGGAGTTGCTGAACTCAGTCACGGAGGTGAAGGGCAAGCGCGTGTTCGACATCGGCACTGGGACCGGCGTGCTCTCATTCATCCTCCTTCAGCGGGGCGCGGCGTCCGTGCAGGCGACTGACTGTGACTCTCGCGCCGTGGCCTGTTCCCAGGAGAACGCGGAGCGGCTCGGGCTCGGCAAGCGCTTCCAGGTGGCCGAGGCCGACTTGTTCCCGAAGGGCACGGCGGACCTCGTGGTGTGCAACCCACCCTGGATTCCCGAACCGCCCAAGAACCGGGTGGACCGCGCCGTGTTCGACGAGGACAGCCAGTTCTTGCGGCGCTTTCTCGAAGGACTCTCCGCTTCGCTTGCTCCCGGGGGAGTGGGCCTGCTGCTCCTGTCGGACCTCGCGGTGCTGCTCGGCCTGCGCCCACCCGGGTGGCTCGAAGCGGAGTTCGAACGGTGCGGCCTGTCGGTGCAGTGGGCCCGGTCGACCCCGGCGCGGCATTCGAAAGCGAAGGACGCGTCAGACCCGCTGCACATGGCGCGCTCTCGCGAGCGCACCACGCTCTACTGCCTGAAGCCGGTGAGCCCGTAGTTCAGGTGTTGTCGTTGGCCTGCTGCCGCCGGAGGAATCCCCCGGCGGCAGCACGAGCCGCGAATCACCTGGCGTGACCTGTGCGGCTCTCCACGTGGCTTACGGATGGTGAAGGTGGACGTCCCCCGCATTTCGATGCGCTCGGAAAGGCGTTGCGCGCGCTTGGATGAGCCAGGGGCTCGGTGGGCTTGCGCGTGACGGAGTCATCCGGCCGCACTTGTCGGAGTTCGGCGGCCAGGAGTAAGACGCGCGGATGCGATTGCTCCGCATCCTCATGCTCTTGATGTGTGGATTGTTCATTCCTCGCACCGCCAGCGCTCAGGCCGTCGTGGTGAGTGGACCTCCCGTGGCGCCCCTTCCCGAGATGACGGGGGCGGGTCTCTGCGTCGCGACGAGCGTCTCGCAGAATCCCGCGGCTGACTTCCCCCAGGCTCAGTCGACGTACATCGCTGGTATCAATGCCTTCATGGAGGCGAACCGGGGCAACCGCGTCACTTCGGTGCTGCGGACGCCCTTGGACCTGTCCAACAACCTCAATGACGGGAGGACGCTGAGCTACGGGGACTTCACTGGGGCCGTCGCGGGCTGCCCCGTCGGCGGGTGTGACTTCGGCTACAGCGATGCCGTCACATCCTTCGCGACCCGCCTGCGTGGCTTCATCGCGGTCACGAGCGACATGGTCGACAGGCCCCTGCACTTCGGGTTCTACGCCGACGACTCGGTGAGCCTGGCGCTCTTCGACCGCGACCAGACGAGCTACCCGGTCATCAACCGTCCGCTGACGCTCGGCTTTCCGACGTGGCGCGCCACCAACACGGTCCACTTCGCGCAGCCCGGACTCTACGGCGTGGAGGTGCTCCACACGAACGTCGGGGAGCACGCCGCACTCGAGATGTCGGTATACGACGGCGTCTTCACGGACTTCGAGAGGGCAGCGACCATGCCGCCCATCATCAATCTGGCTACCGAGGGCTTCGTGCTTGTCACGCCCGGCATGTTCCATCAGACGGAGTCGGGGCAGCCCTCGTTCCCAACTCCCACCGAGTGCGCCCAATGCAACCGTCAGTTCGCCAACGCGCCAGGGAATGGGGGATGCGAGACGGGCTACCGCTGCAACGCGGCGGCCTTGTGCGCTCCCTGTGATTCATCGCTCTTCTGTGGGGAGTCGTGCGCTCCGTGCGGTGCATCGACGCCGTACTGTGTGAGCCAGACCGAGGGCTTCGTCTGTGCGCAGTGTCAGGATGCGAATGACTGTGTGGCGCCGGATGAATGCCACCTGCCCATCTGCACGGAGACGGGCAACTGCGCCTCCACTCCCGTGGAGGATGGCACGGAGTGCACGGGAGGGACCTGCCAGCAGGGCGAGTGCAGGCCCGTGGACGCGGGGACCCCCGACGCTGGAGAGGCGGACGGGGGAGAGGCGGACGGGGGAGCGGCGGACGCGGGCCCCTCCGATGGGGGAGCGACGGATGCGGGAGCGGCGGACGCGGGAGAGGCGGACGCGGGCCCCTCCGATGGGGGAGCGACGGATGCGGGAGTGACGGATGCGGGCGCGACGGACGCAGGTGGGCCCGGCGAGGTGGACGGCGGCTCCAACCCTGGCGTGGATGGGGGAAGCACGGACACGGACGGTGGAAATCCCACGGCGGACTCGGGAGTTCCGGCCGGGGACGCGGGCTCTTTGGCTGGAGGCTCGCCGGAGGACCCTTCGGAGCCGGAGTCTGGCTGCGGCTGTCAGGGTGGTCCGTCCGCGCTGTTCCCCATGGCCCTGCTCGCGCTATCGCTCGTCGTGAGACGCGGTCGGCGATAGGACACGCCGTCGCGCGATGGAGGAGCGCGACGCGAAAGTCGCCGCCCCTTCAGCTCAACGGCTCATCACGGTAGCGCCACGTGGCGATTCGGTTGGACTGGATGTGCGTCTCCGCCACCCACAACCTGAAGGCCTCGCGCTTCGCGGGCCAAGGCGCCGAGGCGTAGATCTGGTCGAAGTAGCGCCAGCGCGCGCTGTAGATGGCCAGCGCGATCGTGAAATAGGCGGAGCTATAGGGCAGCTTCTGCGAGGGGTACTGCGACGCGGGGTAGTTGGCGTTGTAGGTGAAATACGGGGCGAGGTCCGCGATGAGCTGACACAGGCCGTCGTACTCATTGTAGAGCCGGTCGTTTTGATACAGCTTGATGGCGTTGAGGATGCCTCGGAACTCGTTCTCAACGGAGCTCATCACCGATGACTCAACGCCGAGGTAAACGGCCTTGACGATGTACCGCTGATGGCTTCCCAGATGAGGTTGGGGTTGGTGGTGGAGGGCCAGAAAATGCCCATCAGGCTGCTGAGGAACCCTCCGATGTCCGGGATGAGGTTGATGAGCGCCCCCACCAGCGACTCCAGATCGTTCGAGATGGTGGCGAAGAGCGCTTTTTGTTCGACAATCGCCAACTGGGTGATGGCCCCATTCCGTGCCGCGGACGCACCGGGCCAGTCCGCGGGCTGGGCGCTGAACATCTGGAAGCTGTCGATGGCGATGAGCCAGGTCTGGGGGCCGGTCACCAGCGACTCGATGTGGTCCCCCACCTTGGCGCTACCTGGGGAGCTGGAGCCAAACAGCGTGAACTTGTAGTCATCCAGATCCGAGACGTTCTGAGCGCCCGTGAAGTTGATGTAGGCGTGCTGGTAGCCCCACATGTCGAAGCACTGCACCCAGGTTCCAGAAGCGCTCGTGCTTGGCATTGATGTCTCTCTCAGGGAGAAGCCCCAGCCGAGCCCCACCGCAATTCGCGCACCCAACGACCTCCAGGGGTGGGCGCACGTTTTCATCTGGAAGCGGGGCGTTGCTGCGTCACGGGAGGATGCAACTGCGTTCCAGCCGCTGCACGCTTCGGCGTCCAGGTCTGGTCCGCCACCGTCTACCGGCTGCGTGAGCGGGGCGAGCAGGGCGCGCATTCGCTCCGAAACCTTGGCCTCGGCGGGTTTTTGACACCCGCACCGAATGGCTCCGAAGCTCGCCCCGTCCCTTCCCCCGAGAGGCTTCACTCCATGCTCCCATCCCTGTCCCGCAGCGGCCTGCCCATCTGGACGCTCGTGCTCGCCATGCTCCTCTGCGGCACCGCCAACGCGCAGTTCACCGGCAAGCGCCGCGCCTATGCCTCCAGCTTCTGGGGTGGCACCGGCGCCAGTGGGAAGACCATCTCCTGGAGCGCGCTCTACGTCGCGCTCCCCCTGGACTACGGCTACAACGCCGCCAACAACACCATCGTCAACCTGGCTGGCGTCACCGCGGCCCAATCGGACCTGCGCACCAGCAGCACGCGTTCGCTGAAGTGGGGCACGCAGATTCGCATCACCAACCGCCACCCGGGGCACGCGGGCTATGGCCGCAGCGTCCTCACCACGCTCCAGGACTCCGGGCCCGCCGATAGCATCCTCAGTGACGCCGCGCTGGGCGGCCGCGCGGCATCTCCCTACAAGCCCCTGGGGTGCTGGATTGACGTCACCCCGGGCGTGAAACAGGCGCTGGGCAGCACGAAGCCGGAGACGGAAAACCTCATCGTCGACTTCGAAGTCGTGAACGACCTCGGCAGCTCACTCGATCTGGACTCCAACCCCAACCTTGCCTTCGGCATGGCGGCCAGCGCGAGCGACTCGGAGAACACGGGCATCAGCGCCCCCATCGCCGCCGTGGACGGCAATGGCGCCTACCACCTGGAGAACTATCGCAGCGCATGGCGCTCGGCGTACCACGCCAACACCTCGGACACGGTGTGGCTCAACGTCAACCTGGGCCGGGCGGAGGCCGTGCGCCGCGTCGTCGTGAAATGGGGCAGCTTCGTGCCCCCCGGCTACACGCTGATGGGCTGGACGCCGGGCATGAGTTCCTGGGTGACGCTCGCCACCCGCACGGGCGCGGGCGGTGGCACGCACGTCCACTCCTTCACGTCGGACCAGACGTACCAGTACTTCGGCCTGAGCATGAGCGGCGCGACCCGCTATGACGTGAAGGAACTGGAAGTCTACCGCTGGGACTACTGACGCCCGGAGTACAGCAGGTCCCCAGTCCTCGCCGCGACGCCTCGTTGGTCGAGCGCTGGCCTCGGTAACGAAGGTGCAGGCCCTGGTGGAGGCTATCGGTCGGCTGCCAAACACGAAGGCCGGCAGTCCCGAGCTTCCTCAAGGACTACCGGCCTTCATGAATGCGCGGCGGAAGGGATTCGAACCCTCGAACCCGAAGGAATGCGAACCTGCCCCCTTCGATGTCCGGGCTGGAGTAGGGCCGTCCCTTCACCGACCTGTGCGTCGGGTCGTCAGAGGGCCTGATTCGCCTGGACGTCCCACGCGACCTCGAGGCTCTCGTGCCTCCGGACGGTGACGCTCCTCAGGAAGCCCGGCTTCTGCCCCGGTACGAGCCGGAGCCCCGGGAGACTTCGAAGCAGCGCCTCCACTGCCAGGCGTGCCTCGAGCCGCGCGAGCGGCGCGCCGATGCAGAAATGGAGGCCCTGCCCGAAGGCGAGGTGCTTCTTGACCTCAGGCCGCCGGATGTCGAAGCGCTCAGGCTCGTGGAACCGGGCCTCGTCGCGGTTGGCCGACGCGTAGACGATGCGGATGTGGGCTCCCTTGGGAATGGGCACACCCCCAATCTCCACCGCCTCCAGCGCCGTACGGAACATGGCATGCACGGGGGAGATCATCCGCACCGCCTCCTCGACCGCGCCTGCGATGAGGCCCGGGTCGTCCCGAAGTGCCCGCAGTTGCTCCGGATGCTCGAGTAGGAGCTCCACCGCTCCCACGATGAGGCCCGCGGTCGTCTCATGTCCCGCGAAGTGCACCTGCATCAGCAGGCTCACGAGCTCCGCCATGCTCATGGGCGGCGTCATCCCCTGCGCCCCGGTGACGATGTCGCTCAGCAGGTCCTCTCGGGGGGACACCTCCCGCTCCTTGAGTGTCGAGGCCAGGTATCGCTGGAACTCGACCACGCCTTGCGCGCATGCGACCTGGTGCTCGATGGGGCCATGCGCCGCGAGGACCGTGGACAGCTCATCGGACCAGCGCCGGAACCGGTGGATGTCCGAGCTGGGGATTCCGAGAATCTCCGCGATGATGCTGCACGACAGCGGATGGGCGAACCGGAGGAACAGGTCCGCCTGCCTCTCGTGCCTGAAGGAGTGGATGAGCGCGTCCACGAGGGTGCGGATGAAGGGCTCCTTCTCCGCGAGGCGCCTCCCGGTAAAGGCCTTGCTGACGAGGCTCCGGAAGCGGCCATGCGCTGGCGGATCATTGTCGACGAGGCTTGGCACCAGGGGGTAACCGTCCATCAGCGCGGTGACCACCTCCGGCGGCGTCGTCGCGGCGCCCACCGTGATGGACTCTGCGGACGAGAAGCGTGTGGTATCGGCGACCACGGCGCTGATGTCCGCATGGCGCGTCACCACCCACGCCCCCAACGCCGGACTGAAGAACACCGGTTCCTCACTCCGTGCACGCGCGAGGAACGGATGCGGATTCTCGAGCTGGGGAGAGTCGAGCGGGTGGTACTCGGACCCGAGTCCTGAAGGGGCGTTGGTCTTGGACATGCGTGAGCTGACCTCAACGGTTTGTTGGGTGGGGAGCGGGACAGCGGACCACATGGTGCCAGGGCTTACGGCTTCGCACACGGGGCTGGGCGATGCTGAACGGAGCGTCCCATGTCCACGCGATGCCGCCTGGCTTGCACATAGGGATTCGAAACCTCGACCCCGAGCTTGGGAAGCTCGGCCTCGACCCGTCCAGGCGTTATCAGCCGTTCGCAAACCCTTACTTCGCCTTGGGGATTCCGGGCCGGGGGCCTGTCCATCCGTCGCAGCGGGTAGCAGGGAGTCTCAGGGGGGTTGCTGCACCCGTGCTGCAAAGTCCGGGTCCCGCGCGGCTCCGCGCGCTGCCGAGCGGGGCAGGCTCACGCCGCAAGGTCGACTGCGCCGCCGTGTTCGGGCGGCCAGCGCGTTCCATGAGGCATGCAGCCTGGACGCGCCGCCGTTTTTGTTCCCATCACTCTCGGCAATCCATTCATGCACATCCGCCAGCAGCACGATGTGGTACGTCCCTTTGGGAATGTACGTGAGAAGGTGATGGCCGTGGGCGGCAGACTGGACGTGCCTGTTCCGGCCGCCACGGAGACCTCGCTGATGGAGGAGAGTCGCCGGTCATTGGCGTCTGCCAGGAGAATTCCTACCCTGGAACCAGAAGGCGCGGCACAACTCGTATCCAAATCAAAGGAGAGCTGGGGGGCCCATCAGGATGGGGGCAACTTCAGACCCTCTAAACCACCGCTCGTGATTCTCGATCGGGGTTGGTGAGCGGGCGGGCGCGCGGGGCGATAGGAAGAGGCAGGGGCACATCCCGTTCGGCTCTGTGTGCGCAGAAGACCAGGAATCAGAAAGGCCCCGCCCCGGGACAAAGGTAGTCCCCGTCTTTCGCGACTGCAGCGCCGCTCCCTCATCCGTTGGGGTGAAAGGAGCGGCTGCCCGCTCACCCTGCGGCGGTGCATGGCGGTGGTGGGAGTGTCGCGCGGCGAATCGTGCAGGCAGGTAGCACGTGCTCTGGCGTGCGCCACCTCCACAGTCGTCTCTGCGGTCAATCGCTACCGGACGGGACGGCGTAAAGCCCTGGTGGACCGCAGGGCGGCCAATGGCGAGGCGAAGGTGGATGAGCGCTTCCTCGCCATTCTCTCGCGCGTGCTGGCGGGTACTCCCGAAGAGGTGGGTTGGTGCCGCCCGACGTGGACACGAGAGTTGCTCGCGCTGGAGATGGAGCGCCGGGGCCTGGCGCGGGTGTCAGTTGCCACCATGGGCCGTGCGCTTGCCACCCTCGGTGCGAGCCTGAAGGCGGCCAAACCCGTGGTGGGCTGCCCTTGGCCGGGCTGGAAGCGGCGCCGGCGTCTCTTCGAGTTGCGATGCCTGGAAGCATGTGCCCGGTCCGACGAGCCGGTCCTCTATGTGGACGAGGTGGACATCCATCTCAATCCGAAAGTGGGACGCGACTGGTGCCTGCCCGGCCAGCGCCGGGTGGTGCTCACGCCAGGCAACAACAAGAAGCGATACCTGGCCGGCGCCCTGGACTCGAAGACGGGCCGCCTCACCTGGGTGGAAGGCAAGTCGAAGGCCAGCTCACTCTTCATCCAACTGCTTTGGCGCATCGCCGGTGAGTACCCTGGCGCCCCACGAATCCACCTCATCCTGGACAACGCCTCCATCCACAGCAGCCAGAAGACGAGAAAGGCGCTCGAGCGACTCGGCGGCCGGCTTGTCCTCCACTTCCTGCCGCCTTACTGCCCGGACGCCAATCGCATTGAGCGCGTCTGGCTGGACCTCCACGCCAATGTCACTCGCAACCATCGCTGCCGCACCCTCCAGAAGCTCATGCGGCGCGTCCATGCCTACCTGCACGCTCGCAACGCCCAGCGGCGTGCCAGTCCTATCCTCCGCAAGGTCCATCTGCGGAGCGCCGCCTGAGCGCGTGCGAGATTCATGATCGGGCGTTTAGGGGCTGTCCCTGATTAGCGCAGCCAAAGAAGCATGGATGCGACGTGCAGGACGGCGAGGTAGCTCGTCGCCGTCTTGTCATAGCGGGTGGCGACGGCCCGAAAGCGCTTGAGATCGTGGAAGAAGCACTCCACCCGGTAGCGCATCCGGTACAGGGTGCGGTCTAACGGCAACGCCCGCTTACGGCTCGGGTTTGAATGGATGACAGGCTTCATCCCGAGCTTTCGAACGTTGGCGCGGATGCGGTCGGCGTCATAGCCGGTATCCGCAATGAAAGCGGCGCCCTCGGCGTGCACCATAAGTTCTTCGGCCATTGTGGACTCGTGCTGCTGGCCGGGCGTCAGCGCGACGTGGAGCGGCTTACCTCCCGTCGTAGTGACGGCGTGAACTTTCGTTGAAAAACCTCCTCGAGAACGCCCCAAAGCATTGCTTCGGATCCCCCTTTTCCGCCCGCGGCGTCCTGATGCGCCCGGACGACCGATGCGTCAGCAAGGGAGCCAAGCTCATCCACATCGAGCCGCAGCGCCTTGAAGATGGCTTCCCAGCGCCCAGTCTTCGTCCAGCGATGGAACCGATTGTAGACCGTCTTCCAGTGACCGAACCGCTCGGGCAAATCCCGCCATTGCACCCCGGTCTTCACCCGCCACACCACGGCGTTGATGAAGTCACGGTCCCCTCGCTTCGAGCGAGGGCCCGTCCTGGAGCCCAGCAGGGGCTCGATGCGGCTCCACTCGACATCGCTCAGTTCATGTCGGCGCACAGCCCGCGTTGATCATGCCTAGCGCCAGGCAGCAACTCCGATTGAGGCCCTGCCCCAACGTGCCAGAAAGGCCGGCACGCCGGGTCGACTCTCGAACACGAGATCAGGGACAGCCCCTAGTTCTCTTTCACGCGCGACACCCAGTTCTCCAGGGTGCTGAGGCTGCATCCAGATTGGGCGTGCTCCTGGCTCATCCCCAGCGCATCGACAATCTGCGCGCAGTTGCAACCAGCGGTGTCCACGAGGGTAAAGCGGCGCTCCGGCTCGCCGTCGTTCGACGACAGCGTGTTGAAGGTGCCATCGCCGTCAGTATCGGCGAAGCGGTTCATGCCCGGCAGGGAGCCCGTGGACAGGGACTCGGGGAGCACGGTGCCCGCGCAGCGGTCCGCGCTATCGCAGACGCCGTCCTTGTCGGAATCGGTGCAGGTGTCGCGGCAGCAGAGCACACCGCCAAAGCGGGAGCCCGTCTTGATGGCCGTGTAGGCCTCGCAGAGGCCGTTGTCGTCGGCGGTCGTCGCGGCGTTACATGACCATGGTGAGCCTTCAAGCCCCGAGCACAGGTTCTCCGAGAACCGGTTGAGGGGGCCACACGTGGCCTCGGTTCCGAAGTTGCCGCAGCCGAAGAAGTCGTTCGACGTCCGGGCGGTCTGCAGGCAGCCAGGAGTGCAGCTCTCGGAGTCGCACTCCGGACCTGTCGAGGTCCCGTTGGCACAGGCGCCGCAGCCATTGGTGCTCTGCCGGGTGGCGAAGAAGAGGGCCTGGTCTCCCGCCTTGGTGGCTCCCTTGCAACCGGTGGAGGACCGACTCATCACCTCGGCGTCGCTCGTGCAGACGTGCCACCCGCTCGCGCAGAGGTCGGCCACGTTGCAGCCGGCGCCACCCGGCTTCGGGCCATCGTCACCGCCCTTACGGCCGCAGGCGGGGGTCAGGGTGTCGAAGGTCACGAGGCCCGGGCAGGCCGGAGCAATCCCCGGGTTGTCCGTGTGCAGGCCCGGAATCCGCCATGCACCGGCGCACCCCGCGATGTCAGGCCAGCGCGCGATGTCTTTGAATCCCTCACGCTGACGGTCCGCGCAGCCGGCTGCATCAGAGGGATGGGCAAAGCCTGGCGAGGCCGCCATCAGGAGCGAGCCGAAAATCAGACCGCAAGCCATCCGTACATTTTGTTTCAGTGTGTTCATGATACCCCCCGGAACCGGTCAGGCTGCATGAACCGCAAGCCTTTCCGATAATTGTTGCGGCTACGGAGGATGATGTGCTGCCGCTTTCATCACAACCGCCTTGGGGGCCGTGACCTCCACGCAGTGGAGAACACTTTTTCGGCGTACTCCTCGTCCCGCAGGGCATCTCCCGCAGCGTGCGGGAGGGCTCGCGAATCCATGCGGGCATTCCATGCGACTGGGGGAATCCAGGGAGGGCTCGGACCCCGGTGATGGCGCTCATCGAATGCCCTGAAAACGCCACGCCCCGGCACTCCAAGGAAGGAGCACCGGGGCGGGCGTCACGTGGTCAGCGGCTCACTGCTCCGGCGAGATTTCGCGCACGGACAGCCACTTGAAGTCCACGTCGTTGGCGCTGTCCCAGCGGAACACCGCGATGGGGCCGCCCCAAGTGATGGGCATTGCGTTCACCGCGCCGCCGCAGTGGCTGGCGTCACCACCCCAACTGCCCGAGTCCACCATGTCGTAGACCTTCTTCCAGGTCTTCTTGTCGGCGTTCTCGTTGAGGTACATCTCCAGGCGCACGGCCTCCTTTCCGTTGACCTTGGTGTTGCGCATCACCGACTTGAAGCCCACCCAGCGGCCGCGCAGCGCCGAGGTACCGGACTTGTACGACGCCTGGTTGTAGGAGACGTGCCACGTCTCCTTCTGCCAGCGCACGCGGCCGTCATAGTGCAGCGAACCCTTGTAGCTGCTGCCCTCGCACCCCGAGTGGTTGTCGTTGTGCTTGCCGCCTCGCGCGTACCACGCGAAGTTGTCCGACACGTCGGACACCGAGTTGACCTTCACGAAGCCAGTCATCTCGATGTTCCGCCAGTCGTTCGCCGCCTGCATGTAGCCCCGGCTGGCCAGCACGTCGCGGTCGTAGGTCGGAATCTTGGACGCGCTGTAGCCCGTGGAGGTGAACACGGACATGCGCACCTTGGTGTTCCTCATCTTCCATGAGCCGTCCGAGTTGCGGCTGATGGTGTTCTGCGGGTCGAAGCGCTTGTCGGACGTAGCGTTGTCCGCCAGGAACCACTGCTCGCCGCCCGACCTGGTCGGATAGATCATCGTCACGCCGAACTTGTCCTGGCCCTGCTCGCCAGGCGGGTCGGTGGGCGGATTGGTGGGCGGGGTCGAGCCGGTGCCGGGCTGCATTTCCGCGATGCTGGCCCAGGTGTTCATCGTGCTGCCGTTCACGGTGATGCGCACGTAGCGCGCGCTCACTGGGGAGAACGAGTAGCGCTCCAGCGCGGCGGTGTTGCCGGATGACCTGCCGGAATGCACCTGCGTGAAGGTCGTGCCGTCCGTGGAGGTGGAGATGACGAAGTTGTTGACGCGCTCGTTGCCACGGTGCCAGCCGATGTCCATGGCGCCCAACTGCGCCACGGTGCCCAGGTCGCCGGTAATCCATTGCCCCACGCCGTCGCTGGACCACCGCGTGGCGGGGTCGCCGTCGATGGCGTTGGCGGGGACGTTGCCGTCATCTCCGCTGGCGGCGACGGAGGTGAAACGCTCGGGGGGAGCGCCGGGCGGGTTCGAGCCGTCGGTGACGGCCGCCAGCTCCGCGATGCTGGCCCAGGTGTTCATCGTGCTGCCGTTCACGGTGATGCGCACGTAGCGTGCGTTCACCGGGGAGAACGAGTAACGCTCCGGCGCGGCGGTGTTGCCGGACGAGCTGCCGGAGTGCACCTGCGTGAAGTTCGTGCCGTCCGTGGAGATGGAGATGACGAAGCGATTGACGCGCTCGTTGCCACGGTGCCAGGAGATGTCCACGGCGCTGAGTGACTTCACCGCGCCCAGGTCGCCGGTGAGCCATTCTCCCACGCCGTCGCTGGACCAGCGCGTGGTGGGGTCGCCGTCGATGGCGTTGGAGGGGACGTTGCCGTCATCCCCACTGGCGGTGACGGAGGTGAATCCCTCGGCGGCTAGCGCGGGCGTCGCGAGCGCAAGGGCAGTCAGCGCGAGCACACGGGCAGGCTCGCGCAGGTGCATCCATCCCCCCCGGGATGAGGTCCTGTGGTGTGGATTCAAGTTGATACCTCAAGTGAGACCACCAGGAGCCACGACTCACCGGGCGGACGATGCCGGACCGGCGCGCCGCGGTCCCCCAGCGGCGCGTTGGCTTTCAGACCGCAGGCCCGCGCCCCGTCAGCGACCCACGCCCCGTGCTGGGCGTCTCGCTTCCGTCAGGTCCGGCGGTGTTTACGACGCGATAGCGGTGTTGCGGGCGCGAATACCCTTCCACTTGAAATGGTATTCCCATTGCCATTCCTCAATTGATATCGAGCTCGCCCTGCAGACAAGCGTGCTGCAATCCCTCTCAGTCCCGCTGAAAATTCTCACCATTGCTGCGGATGCGCCCTCTCATCTCAAGACCCCACCCGCGGCGACCGTGATTCGACAGCCCCCCAAAGCAGGCGAGGAGGCGAGGATGGCGCCCCAGTCAGCGGCGAGGAAGCCGCGAGTGGACGGGGCTGGACTGATGAGGAGGCGCTTCGACTTCGACGTATTCGCCTGAGGGAGGTGTGGAGGCAGGCTTAAGGGGGGACGTGAAGGAGGCGGAAGGGGGGCGCGCGATGCTGGAGCACCTGCGAGGCCGTTCCGTACTTCCAGCAGGCCAGCGCGGTCTCACCCTCCGGTCTGCGCTTCCCGGCCCCGGACGGTTCCCTGTGCCGCTGGGACTTCAAGGCCCAGGACCCGGCCTCCCTGCGCGAGGAAATCAACAAGCGGTCCTTCGCGCCTATCCCAGCAACCGCCGGAGGTGCAGCAGGCGCGAGCCGGGGACGGGAGCGGCGGGACCGGCTTCGCGCCGTTTACAGCATCCTTGCTGCAAGACGCCCCGAGGCCCGAAAAGACGAAGGCCGGCAGTCCCGAGTTTCCTCAAGGACTACCGGCCTTCATGGGTGAGCGGCGGAAGGGATTCGAACCCTCGACCCCGAGCTTGGGAAGCTCGTGCTCTACCAACTGAGCTACCACCGCAGGCGAAGCAGGGCGCAAAGTACGGGCCGCCCTGTGGCTTGTCAACGGGAAGTGAGGTGCTACTCCGTCTCCTCGACGGTGAGCTGGTACGAGTCCTGGAAGTTGGACTCGCGGTTGCGCGCGTCCCGGACCTCGAAGAGGTAGACGCCTGGCTCGGCGCTGTAGCGGATGCTCTCCGGCTGGTCGCCCTTGGCCCGGTCAGCCGTCTGCACGAGCGACAGCTTCCCGTCCGGCTGCACGCGGTGCAGGTACAGCCCCACATCGACCTTCAGGATGCCCAGCAGCGTGGCCCGGATGGGCGTGCGCACCGGCCGGTCCGACAGGTCCAACCGGAAGAAGTCCGTGTCCTTCACTGGATACACCGTGCCCCGCACCGGCTGCCCCAGCATCAGGTCCTGCGCCCGGTCCGCGGTGTTGTTGGGCTCGCGCTCCTCGCCGCCGTTGTCCGGCACCGTGGTGACGGTGATGCGGTAGGGCTGCTCGGCGTTCTCGAAGTCCTTCACCCACTTGCCGTCCACCTTGCGCGACGCGCCCTCCACTCGGAAGTAGCAGGCGCCGTTGCAGGCGACGTTGTTGAGGCGCTCGGGCTCCTTGATGGCGCCGTCGTTGGCGCGCAGCAGCACCGTCTCCTTTCCGGATTCCCCCTCCGGGGGCTCCACCATGGAGAGCACGAGGTCCAGCCGCTCGACGCCGGTCAACTCCACCTTCGCCAGCACCGGCTCGGACGTCTTCAGGACGAAGTGGTCCACGTCGCCCTTGGGAGCCAGGAAGCCCTGGCGGTAGCCGCCGGCCGTCACCGGGGTGGCCTTGTGGAGCTCGTCGTTCGGCTCCAGCTCCGCGCTGGCGCCGGCCTCCTCCTGCGACACGGTGAGCGTGTACGGCATGGTGGCGTTGAACGGCCTGCGGGCCTCCTTGCCGGTGCCCACCCAGCTCGTCTTCACCACCACGTAGACGACCCGGTCCATGGCGCGCACGCCGATGTTTCGCAGCGACAGCGTCTCGCCCTCCTTGCCGCGCAGGGTGAAGAGCGGCGCCTCCGCCGCGGACAGCACGGACAGCTCCGGTCGCACACCGTCCACGCCGGTCAGCTCGATTTTCAGCGCCACCGAGGGCGGTTCGGGAGGCACTGCCGTGCCTGCGTCCAGCGCACGGGCAATGGCTTCGCCCACCGCCTGGCTGCCCACGGGCGGCGGCTCGCTGCCCGCGAAGGTGCCCTCCACGGCAGGGGAGGGCGGCGCCTCGTCACGCGCGAAGTCATCCACTCCACCCTGGCCGAGCGACGCGCCCCGCATGCCCTCCTGGGCTGTGAGGCCGGGCGTTCCATCTGCTTCGGCGCCCCGGGGGGCCGCGCCTTCCTCGGTCTCGAAACCGTTGCCGGTCAGGTCCTGCCTCGCGCCAGGGTTGCCCTGTCCGTGCTGGGCGCCAGCGCCGGTCGTGCCCTGTTGACCGGCGCGACCGCCGCCCATCGCGTCGTCCTGCCCCAGAGGGGCGCCTGTGCCGCCAGTTCCGGGCAGCGTGCCGCCCATTCCCTGCGGCGCGGTGCCATCTCCCGGGGACGGCGTGCCCTGCGACGGCGAATCGCCGGAAGGCGCGGTCGCGGGGTCCTCCGCCGACCCACCCGGGCCCGCGCCTTCCGGAGCCGAGGGCTGCGTCGGGTCCGGCAGCTCGATGCGGTACCAGTCCTCGTCGCCGGCATGGCCCAGGAAGGCCGTCACCGTCTGGCCCAAGGGCAGGCTCACCGCGTCCACGGCGCGGTCGTTGGGTTCGCGCTCCTCGCCGTCCTCGGGCGCGCGCATGCGGACTTCGAGCGTGTACGCGCCGCCCACACCCTTGCGGGTGGGCACCACGCGAATGAAGCGCTCGTTCTCCACGTAGAGGTTGGGGAACCGCTCCGGCTTGCCCTCACCCTCGCTGTTGATGCCCACCAGGCGGTTGCGGTCGCGGTCATACACCTCAAGGGTGATGTCTCCGCCGGGCAGGCCGGACACGGTGACGTCCGCGATGCGCGGCGCGCCGGGCGCCAGCCGGTACCAGTCCTCGTCCGCCTTGTTCGGCTGCGCGGTGAGTTCCGCGCTCACCGTGCTGTTGCGGGTGATATCCAAGGCCTGGTCGGGCCGGTCGTTGGGCTCCTTCTCCGTGAGAGCGGCCGGTCCTGTCTCCACCGGACCCGCGTCCGGAGCTTCCGGCGCCTTGTCTTCCTTGCAGCCGGCCAGCATCAGCCCCAGCACACAGGCCCACCCCCAGCGTCTCATCACGGTCTCCTCCAGCACAGGCCGCCATCCTTCCCGTCGGGGACGGAGTGTCAAGCACCCCAACATCCGCGCGGGCGCTTTCATCCGCATCCACCCGGCCGCTCCGTGCGTGCTCGGACTGGAGCCGCGCTCGCGAGGCGATCAAAGATGCGGGGACATGCGACGCCTGCTCCTCGCCTCCCTCCTGTCCGCCACGGCGGCCTCCGCCGCACCCAATGTCCCGCCAGGCTACGTCCAGGCCTCCGACTGGCTCGACCGCACCCGTCAGCCGGAGCGCTACGGGCCTCTCAACGTGCTCGACGGCCGCGACTCCACCGCGTGGTGTGTCAGTGGAGACGCACCCGCGTCCTTCACCTTCGGTTTCAAGGACATCGTCACTGTGGACGAGGTCCGCGTGTACACGGGCGACGGCTCGGACCGGGCCGCGTTCAAGGCCCGCGCCCGGGCGCGGAAGCTCACCCTGACCGGCATCAAGGAAGCACGCAGCGTCCGCGTGGAGGACAAGCGCGGGCTCCAGGTGGTGCCCCTCAAGCCCGGACTTCGGGGCGCCCGCTTCACGCTGGAGGTGTCGGAGCGCTTCCCGGGCGCCAAGGACGACGCGCCCGTGTGCGTCACCGACATCGTCTTCTACGCTGGCGGGAAGGCCCTCAATGGCACCTGGCTGGCGCCCAAGCTGCGCTACAACGGCCGGCTGGCGCCGCTGCTCGGCACCTGGTTCGGTGGCCTGAAGGGGGCACCGCACCGCTTCCTGTCCTTCTACCTGGACGGAACCTACAGCCTCACCGAGGAGCCCCTGGAGGGTGAGGTGTCCACGACAGTCAGTGGCGCCTACACGCTGTCCGGAGAGAAGCTGTCCCTGGACGTCCCCCCGCACGGGCGGGTGACGGTGCGCTTCCCGCGAGGGGACTCCGAGGGGACACGCCCGCCGGATGCGTCACTGGCGTTCGACGGGCCCGTCGCCGAGGCCTGGGGCGAGGAGTTCCGCAGCCAGCGGTGAGCTGACGGGCTGGCTGCCGCCCGCCCGGTTTCCCGGGGGGCGACGCACTCCGCCTACAGAGCGGCCATCTTCCGCTTCGCGCCGAAGTGGCGGAAGAACGCGATGATTTCCTCGACCGCGACCTTCACGTCGGTGGCGTCCTGGAATTCGGATTCCAGGAAGATGCCGCCGCAGGACTCGCAGGTGTCGTAATGCAGCGGATGTTGGCGGTCGCCACCGTCCACGCGGACGAGGTCGACCTGGCACTCGGGGCACTGACCGGTCAGTGCCTCCGCATCCACCTTGCCGCCCTGGCTCTCCAGCCCGGGGAGGTTGTTGTGGAGCAGGACCCGGTTGAGGTCCGCGACGTCAATCCAAAGGCCGCCGCAATCTCCACACTTTCGCAACGTCTGATCATCCCCCTCGAGATCGGACATCTCGACGTTGCAGCTGGGGCAATCCATGGGGCGGTTCCATTCTCCTGTTGGGGGGGAGTGGTGTTCTCCCCAGTCGATGGGAGAATGATAGGTCGCGCGAAATTTCGGATGCAACCCGCCTTGTGCCTTCTGTTGGCAACGCGCCGTCCCGTCGCCCCCCGGCCCCTCAGCCCTACGCCTTCTCGCGGCGGATGTCCGCACCCAGGGCGCTCAACTTGCGCTCCAGGCGCTCATAGCCCCGGTCCAGGTGGTAGACGCGACTGACGTCGGTGCGGCCCTCCGCTCGCAGCCCGGCCAGGATGAGTGACGCACTCGCCCTCAAGTCCGTTGCCATGACGGGCGCGCCGCTCAGGCCCTTCACACCCTTCACCACCGCGGTGGGCCCCTGGATGGTGATGTCCGCGCCCAGCCGGTGCAGCTCCGGCACGTGCATGAAGCGGTTCTCGAAGATGTTCTCGCTGATGACGGACGTCCCCTGACTGACCGACATGAGGGCCATCAGCTGGGCCTGCATGTCCGTGGGGAACCCCGGATGCTCCGTGGTGGTGATGTTCACCGCGTCCAGCCGCTGGGGCGCCTTGCAGCGCAGGCCGCTGCCCTCGGTGGTAATCGTGCACCCGGCCTCGCGCAGCTTCTCCACCAGCGCGTCCATGTGCTCGGGCACCACGCGCTTCACCAGCACGTCGCCGCCGGAGATGGCCGCCGCCACCAGCAGGGTGCCGGCCTCGATGCGGTCGGGGAGGATGGCGTGCTCCACCGGCTTCAGCCCGTCCACGCCCTCGATGGTGATGCTGGACGTGCCCGCGCCCTCGATGCGCGCCCCCATCTTGTTGAGCACCTTGGCCAGCTCTTCGACCTCGGGCTCGCGGGCGCAGTTCTCCATGAGGGTGCGGCCCTTGGCCAGCACCGCCGCCATCATCACGTTCTCCGTGCCGGTGACGGTGATGACGTCGAAGTTGACGGTGCCACCCTTGAGCTGCTTCGCCGTGGCCTCCACGTAGCCTTCCGTGAGGTGGATGTCCGCGCCCAGCGCCTTGAGCCCCTTGAGGTGCTGGTCGATGGGCCGCGCGCCAATGGCGCACCCGCCCGGCATGGACACCCGCGCCCGGCCGAAGCGGGCGACCAGCGGCCCCAGCACCAGCACGCTGGCGCGCATCGTCTTCACCAGGTCGTACGGCGCCTCCGGGGTGATGTGGCCGTTGACGCCGACCCGGCAGACGTCCGTCGTCTCCGAGTCGCGCTCCGCGTCGCAGCCCATGGTGCGCAGCACCTTGAGCATGGTGGCGACATCCGCCAGGGCCGGCACGTTGCGGTAGGTGGATGTGCCGTCGGCCAGCAGCGCCGAGGCGAGGATGGGCAGCGCCGCGTTCTTCGCGCCCGAGGCCTGCACTTCGCCGTGCAGCGCCTGGCCGCCCTTGATGACGATCTTGTCCATGGTTCCCTGCGTCTTCAGCCCTGTGGCTCGCTGGCCACGGGCTGTGTCCCAAATGCCATCCGTTCCCGCCGCTCCAGGTCCTTCTCCACCCGCGCGTCCGCGTAACCCGCGGCACGCAGGAGCTCCAGGACGGCGGGGCCCTGGTCCTCGCCAATCTCCAATGCAAGGAGGCCGCCAGGCTCCAACCACTGGCGCGCACCCGTCACCACTCGGCGCACCGCCACCAGCCCGTCCGGCCCGCCGTCGAGCGCCAGCGTCGGCTCGCGTCGCACCTCGGCGGACAGGCCGGGAATCTCCCCGGAGGCGATGTACGGCGGGTTGGAGACCACCACCTGGAAGCGCTCGCCCGCGGGCACCGGGGTGAAGAGGTCGCCCTGCAGCACCGTCACCCGGTCCGCCACGCCCAGCGCCTGGGCGTTCTCCCGCGCCAGCGCGCAGGCGTCCGGAGACAGGTCGGTGGCGATGACGGTGGCCTGTGGCCGCTCGGCCGCGAGGCTGATGGCGATGCAGCCGGAGCCGGTGCACACGTCCAGCGCGCGGCCGGGCGCGTCCTTGGGAAGCATGCGCAGCGCCGCCTCCACCAACAGCTCCGTCTCCGGGCGCGGAATCAGCACCCGGGCGTCCACCTTGAAGGGGCGGTTGTAGAACTCACGCACCCCCGTCAGGTACTGCGTGGGCTCGCCCGCCATGCGCCGCTCGATGAGGGCACGGTAGGCGCCCAGCTCGTCCTTGGAGAGCGGGCGGTCCAGGTCCACGTACAGCCGGACGCGGCTGAGCTTGAGCACGTGCGACAGGAGGATTTCCGCGGTGAGCCGCGGCGCATCCACCTGTCGCTTCTCGAAGTGCTGCGTCGTCCAGGTGAGGACCCTGCGGATGGTCCAGGGCTCGCTGCTCATGCGGAGGGCTTCGGGCCGCCGGCCGTCTGCGCCTTGAGCGCTTCGGCCTGGTAGAAGGTCCGGCAGGCGGTGATGACGTCTTCCACGTCACCGGCCATGACGCCCGGCAGGTTGTGCACCGTGAGGCCGATGCGGTGGTCCGTCAGCCGGTCCTGCGGGAAGTTGTAGGTGCGAATCTTCTCGCTGCGGTCGCCGGTGCCCACCTGGGCGCGGCGCGCGGAGTCGCGCTCGTTGCGGATGCGCTCCTGCTCGATGTCGTAGAGCTTCGCCCGCAGCATGCGCATGGCCATGGTGCGGTTCTTCAACTGGCTCTTCTCCTGCTGGCACTTCACTACGATGCCCGTCGGGTGGTGGATGAGGCGCACCGCGGAGTCCGTGGTGTTGACGCTCTGGCCGCCCGAGCCCGTGGAGCGCATCACCTGCATCTCGATGTCCGCCGGGTTCACCTGCACGTCCACGTCCTCCGCCTCCGGCATCACCGACACCGTGATGGTGGACGTGTGGATGCGGCCCTGCGTCTCCGTGGCCGGCACGCGCTGCACGCGGTGCACGCCGGACTCGTACTTCATGCTGCTGAACACGGCGTCACCGGACAGCGTCACCGTGGCGTCCTTCACGCCGCCGGCGTTGCCCGGGCTCATGTCCAGGATGTCCGCCTTCCAGCCCCGGCGGTCCGCGTAGCGGAGGTACATCTGCATGACCTCCTCGGCGAAGAGGGCGGCCTCGTCACCGCCCGCGCCCGCGCGGATTTCCAGGATGACGTTCTTCTCGTCATTCGGGTCTTTGGGCAGGAGGAGAATCTTGAGGCTGGCCTCCAGCTCGTCGCGCTGTTCCTTCAGTCCGGGCAGGGACTCGCGTGCGAAGGCCTTCTCGTCGGCGTCGCTGCTGCCGAGCCATGCTTCGACCTCGCTGAGGTCGGCGAGCACCTTGCGGTAGGTCCTGAAGGCCTCGACCAGCTTCTCCAGGCCCGCGCGCTCCTTGGACACCTTCTGGAGCCTCGCCGAGTCGGCGAGCACGTCGGGGTTCGACAGGTCGGCGGTCAGGCGTTCGAACCGGCGTTCGACGTCTTCGAGTTTGTCAATCATCGTCGTTCCGGGGGGTATTGCCCCTTTGCACGGCCTCTGGCAAGGGCGGGCGGAGTCAAGAAATTCCTTGGACGCTTGGGCGGGAGCATGAAAAAAGGGCCGCCCTCACCGCGCTCAGCGGTCGGTTTCACATCACCTACACGGAGTCCTTCCACATGCCCGCCCAGAAGGGAAATCGTTCCAAGAAGAAGGTCGCCAACCGCGCCAAGGGCCGGAAGGCCCAGCTGAAGCGCCGCCGCAGCCGCGCCAAGAAGGGCCAGTCCAACAACAAGGTCTAGTGCGTTGGCTACTCCCTCCCTCGGACTTCGGGGGAGGGAGGCGGACGTGCCCACGGTTCCAATTCGGGCAGCATCCGCTCCACGCCTTCTGAAGACTCCGCCAGGAGCCGCAGCACCGCCTCCGCCGCCTCGCCCGTGACGGGCACCGGCTGGAAGGGCAGCTCCGGGAAGCGGTCGGTCCTCAAGGGCAGAATCTCGCTGGACAGGTAGCCGCCGTCGGGCCCGAAGTGGCCCTTCCACAGGGCGCCGCGCTTGTCGCGAGGGTTCCAGTTCCCCCCGAAGACGAAGTTCCCCAGCGAGTAGACGACCGGTCTGCCCTGGTACAGCTCCATGGCCTGGAGGACGTGCGGGTGGGCGCCCAGCACACCCGCGGCGCCCGCGTCGATGGCGACGTGGGCCAGGCGGACCTGGTAGGGCTCCGGGGTGTAGGTGCCTTCGCGTCCCCAGTGGAAGTAGGGCAGGACGATGTCCGCCTGGGCCCGGGCCGCGGCGATGTCCTCCCGGAGCATCTGCTCCATGACGGCCTCGTCGGAGAAGTGGCCAGCGACCCCAGGGGTCGTCTCCGTGGCGTAGACCCCGGGCGGTTCGATGTTGCGCGTGCCCAGGAAGAAGTAGCCCAGCAGCGCGACCCGCTGGCCGCCCACGGTGACGATGGCCGGGCGCCGGGCCTCCGCCAGGTTCCGGCCCGCGCCGAAGTAGGGGATGTGCGCCGCGTCCAGGGTGTCCAGCGTGTCGAGCAGGCCCTGGGCGCCGTAGTCCATCAGGTGGTTGTTGGCCAGGCTCACCACGTCCACGCCGCCGGCGGTGAGGATGCCCACCAGCTCCGGCTTCGCGCGGAAGTTGAAGTTCTTGGGCAGCTTCTCACCGCGCTCGGTGAAGGGGCACTCCAGGTTGACGACGAACAGGTCGGCGGCGTCCGTCAGGGGCTTCACCTCCTGGAACCCGTAGGCCAGCAGGGCGTCCTGGGGGCGGCCCTTGGCGGTCTCCGCGTCGTAGTGTGTCTGGTAGTTGTGGCCCAGCGTCACGTCGCCGCCCACGATGATGGACACGGAACGGGCGGGGGGCTCGGCCGCTGGCGCCCCGATGGGAGGGGCGGGCGCCTGGCC
>NZ_SRLV01000029.1:0-95101 GCF_006518205.1 Myxococcus sp. CA005
CCCCGAGGCCGCCCCCCTGGCACCCCTGGTGCGGCTGGGGGACGCGGTGGTGGGACGGCCGCTGCTGCCGGGCAACCGCTTCACCGTGCTGGAGTCCCGCCGGGACGCCTACCCCGCAATGCTGGAGGCGATTGACGCGGCGCGCACGACGCTGTCGCTGTGCAGCTACATCTTCGACAATGACATGGCGGGCCGGCGCTTCGTGGAGGCGCTGAGTGCAGCGGTGAAGCGGGGCGTGGAGGTGCGGGTGCTGGTGGACGCGGTGGGCTCGCGCTACACGTGGCCGCCCATCCTGGGCCGGCTGCGGC
The DNA here is from genome assembly GCF_006518205.1 of Myxococcus sp. CA005. NCBI lineage: Bacteria > Pseudomonadati > Myxococcota > Myxococcia > Myxococcales > Myxococcaceae > Myxococcus > Myxococcus sp. CA005. The sequence continues at coordinate 309 of NZ_SRLV01000029.1, forward strand.
GAGCCGGCGTCCGCGCCGCGCGCTTCCTGCCGTCGCTGATGCCCTACCGGCTGCCCTTCGCCAACCTGCGCAACCACCGCAAGCTGATGGTGGTGGACGGGCGCGTGGGCTTCACGGGAGGCATGAACATCCGCAAGGCCTTCTGGCCCGGCGAACATGCCGCCGTGGACCTGCACTTCCGCGTCGAAGGACCGCTGGTGGGACAGCTCCAGGAGACCTTCGCGGAGGACTGGGCCTTCACCACGCGCGAGCGGCTGACAGGCGAGGCCTGGTTCCCGCCGCTCACCGAAGTGGGCACCGTGCTCGCGCGAGGCATCGCGGACGGCCCGGACGAGGACTTCGAGACGCTGCGCACGGTGCTGCTGGGGGCCCTGGCCACGGCGCGAACGTCGGTGCGCATCGTCACGCCCTACTTCCTCCCGGACACGGCGCTCATCACCGCGCTGAGCGTGGCGGCGCTGCGCGGCGTCCAGGTGGACATCCTCCTTCCCGAGAAGGGCAATCTTCCGCTGGTGCAGTGGGCCGCCTGGGCGCAGTTGTGGCAGGTGCTGCGGCCGGGCTGCCGCATCTTCCTCACCGCCCCGCCCTTCGACCACACGAAGCTGATGGTGGTGGACGGCGTGTGGTCGCTCATCGGCTCGGCCAACTGGGACCCGCGCTCGCTGCGGCTCAACTTCGAGTTCAACGTGGAGTGCTACGACACCGCGCTGGCCATGCAGTTGGAGGGCGTGGTGGCCGCGCGGCTGCGCAACGCGCGGCCCCTCACGTTGGAGCAGGTGGACGCGCGCGCCCTGCCCATCCGCCTGCGGGATGGGCTGGCGCGGCTGCTGTCGCCGTACCTCTAGAGCAGAGCGCGCCGGACCCGCCAGAAGGTCTCCTTGGCGGCACGGTAGCCCCGCGAGTCCTGGGGCAGCAGCATGCGCAGCAGCTCCGCGGACTGCGTCTGCAGGGGCCGCACACAATGCGTCTCCACCTTGGCACGCAGGAAGCCCAGCGGGTCGCGCTTGCGGTAGTCCGCGAAATAGGTCCGCAGCTCGTTGCGCGTGCGCGCCTGCCCGTTGTCCGCGTACTTGGCCACATAGGGACTGAAGTCCGGGTAGAGCCGCCCCGCGCCGAAGTCGCCGTGCAGCGTCGTCTTCATGAAGTTGCCGATGAGCAGGTCGTCGAAGACCTGGTAGCGCACGGCCGACATCAACGAGCCACGTGGCACCTCGAAGGTGATGCCCCGGCGGAAGCGGCGCTTCTGGAATTCGATGACGTGCTCCCGGCCTCCCACGCGGAAGCGCAGGAAGTCGAGCGTGCGCCCCAGGTGCTCCACGCCGAGGAAGTAGGTCGTGAGCGCCGTCACCTCATCCGTGTCCAGTGAATCGCTCCAGTCGTCACCGAAGGCCTTGGGGTCCACCGGGCGCAGGACGCGCTCCCGGGGCTGGATTCGCTCCGTCTGACCGCGAATGAAGTCGTGGCGGATGAACGCGGGCAGCAGCGAACAGGTGCGCGACTCGAAGCCCCGGCCGTAGTCCTCCAGCCGGGTGGTGTACTCGGAAGCCCAGACGCTGTCGGCCCGCTGGTACTTGTGCATGGAGCTGAAGGGGATGAAGTAGCGCACCCCGTAAAACTCCGCCTGCCGGGCAATGGTCCGGCCCACGGGCGTCTTCGCCGCGGCATGGGGCGCGATGCGCTGCCCGTCCTCGGTGAAGAAGTTGATCATGTCCGCGTCGCCGTACCCGGACAGGGCCAGGAGATACGACTCCTGATACCCGCTGACCACCTTGCGCACGAAGTGGCCGGCCCCGCGGTCCCCCGCGTCATTGAGGTTGACCAGCAGCCGCCCGTCCATGTCCACCAGCAGGACGGCGTCCTGGTTCACGTCCGGCAAGCACATGACGCGGATGCGCGGTGACAACTGCGTCCACACCCGGTCCGCCAGCACGTGCACCTTGAAGCCCTGCCCGCGCAAGTCATCGCGCATGCGGTGGCCGAAGTGGTTGGGCACCAGCAGCGTGCACGAGCGCAGCGCGCCCAGCGATTCCATGCTCAGGTGGTCCGGGTGGCCATGAGACAGCCACACGTAGGCACAAGCCTGGATGGCCTCGCGCTGCGCCGCCGGAATCTCATGCGACAGCGTCCAACTCCCGAAGTATGCGCTGCCGTCCGTCCACGGGTCGGTCACCAACACCGGACCGTGGTCGTGGCAGATGAGCGTGGCGTTTCCAATCGTCTCGAAGCCCAGTTCCATCGCGTGCCCCCCTTCGCCCTGCGTCCGCGCACAAGTCCGCTGGTTTGGCCGGTCCAACGTGACGATGGGCGGACGCCGCCTGCACTGCCCGGCAGCACGGTGAAGATGATTCGTTGCCTGGACGCACGCTGCCCGTTCCTGCGGGCGTGGAGACGCGGCCCCTTGCGCCCCGCACCCGGACTTGCGCTGGAATCGCCGTGGCGCGCGGAGGGAAGCGCCCTTCCCTTCGTGGGAAGGACGCCTCCTTCCGCGAGGCGTCCGGGCTCAGCTCCTGCGCGCCACGAGGGAAAGAATCTGCGCGCCGTAGCGCTCCGTGAGGGAGGGCCCCACCCCGTGGATGGCCATCAACTCCGAGCCATTCTCCGGACAGGCCGACGCGATGGCCTCCAGCACCCGGTCCGTGAGGATGCGGAAGGCAGGCACCCGCCGCTTGCGCGCCTCCGCGAGCCGCCAGGCCTTCAAGGCCTCCACCATCTTCGGAGAAGGCTCGGCCGCGGCGCGGCGGCCTGACGCGGAGCCACTCGGAGCCCCCGTGCTCCGGGACGCACGTGGCGCCCCGGCGGTGCTCTTCGAGGGAGCGTTCGCGCGCCAGTGCGTCGGCGAGTCTTCCTCATCGGATTCGGATGCCGTGCGCCGCGTCGCGGCCCCGGCCTTGGCGCGGACCGTGCGTTTCTTGGCCGTGGCCCGCTTCGCGGTGCCCTTCTCCGCGCCCTTGCCCCGCTTGCGCTTCGCGGCCTTCTCCAGGGGCAACGGCAGGACCACTCGCTGGGGGTCCACCGCGCGCGTGCGCCGGCCCTCGTCCGTCAGGGCGAGACGCTGGAACGAAATGACCTGCCCGTCCTTGTCGAACGAGTCCACCTCCAAGCGCGTCAGCCCGGCGCGAACCAGTCCGCCCACCAGTCGCTCGAAGTCGCGCCGTGGCAGGGACTCTCCAAACAACTCGCGGTGGAGCCTTCCGGTGGCCTGTCCGTCCCGCTCCTGGAGCGACTCCAGGATGCGCTCCAGCCAGTGCCGCTCCGCGGAGGTCGGCTCGGCGAAGCGCAGCGTGGCGCAGTCCTCCGGCGCGCAGACATCACACAGGCCGCACGGCTCACCCGAATCCTGGGTGTCACCGAAGTGCCCCACGAGCTGCTTCATGCGGCAGCCATGGGCCTCCGCGTAGCGCCCCATCTGCTCCAGGTGCAGCAGTTTGCGATCGCGCTGGGCCGAGTACGACGCGGACCAGCCCGGCTTCCCGCGCATCACCGTCTCGTCAGGCGTCATGACGACGCCGCCGTGAATCCAGAGCTGCTCCAGTGCCTTGTCGAAGACCTCGGGGTCTCCTCGCACGCGGCCCTGGAGCACGGCCTTGGGCTCGAGCTGCGGCGCCGTGGACTTGAACAGCCGCTCCAGCACGTACGCCTCCGGGTAGTCGCGCCGGTGGAAGAACTCGTGCGTGCGCCGGTCGATGTACGAATGCAGCAGCACCGCGCGCGACGGCTTCCCATCGCGGCCCGCGCGGCCCAGCTCCTGGTAGTAGCCCTCCAGGCTGGCGGGGAGCGCCGCGTGGATGACGGTGCGCACGTCCGCCTTGTCGATGCCCATGCCGAACGCCGTGGTGGCCACGATGACCTCCAGCGAGCCCCGGAGGAACTCGGCCTGCACCCGATCTCGCTCCGAAGGCTGGAGCCCCGCGTGATAGGCGGCCGCGGGGAACTCGCCCGCGAGCTGGTCCGCGAGCTGCTCGGCGTGCTTGCGCGTGGCCGCGTAGACAATCGCGGGCCGGTTCTCCTCGTCCTCGAGCAATCCCTGGATGGCGTCGCCGCGCGCGCCGGGGTTCAGCTCCCGCACCTCGATGGCGATGTTGGTGCGGCGGAAGCCGTGAATGAAGGTGCGCGCCTTGCCCCCGGGGCCTTGCAGGCCGAGCTGCTGAACGATGTCCCGCTGCACGTCCGGCGTGGCGGTGGCGGTGAGCGCCACCACGGGCGCGGGGCGCAGCAGGGGCAAACGCGCGCCCAGGAGTCGATAGTCCGGGCGGAAGTCGTGTCCCCACTGGGAGATGCAGTGGGCCTCGTCCACCGCGATGAGCGCGGGCGTGCGGCGCGCCAGGAACTCCACGAAGCCCGGAACGCCGAGCCGCTCGGGCGCGATGAACAGGAAGTCGAGCCGGTCCTCCAGGTAGTCCGCGCACACCTGCCGCGACATGGCCCGGTCTCTTCCGGAGTGGATGCGGTCCGCCGCGAAGCCGAGCGACTGGAGCCGCGCCACCTGGTCCTCCATCAGCGCGATGAGCGGACTCACCACCAGCGTGGTGCCTGCGCGCGCCAGACCCGGCAACTGATAGCAGAGCGACTTGCCCGCGCCCGTGGGCATCACGAGCAGCAGGTCCTCTCCCGCCGTGGCCGCGCGGCACACGGCCTCCTGATACGGCCGGAAGTCCGAGAAGCCGAACGCCTCCTTCAGCAGCGGACGCAGCGCCTCGGGCGCCGTCGGTGCGCGCCGCACGCGCTCCGGCCGCTGCCCGGTGGACGCGGCTGACGCCGGGGTCCTCGCACGGTTCACTGGAGCGCGAGCAGCGCCCGTGTTCTCCCAGGCCCCGGCGTTCCAGCCTGTGCCGTCCGCCCGAGGAAGACGCGAGGCCGCGCCTCCGCCCGGTGACATGGTGGAGGACAGCGGCTCGCCATGAGGCTCCGAGCGACCCACGGAGCCCGAGGTCCTGCTCCGCCGCGTCCCGAAGAGCGGCTCCGAAGCCTCCGAGAGCGCGCCCGGGCGTCCCTGTCCCTGCACACCCGGCGCGGCATCCGCGAAGCGCTCGGCAGAAGCCTCCGTGAACGCCCCCTGCCGGCCACGCCCCGCCCCCCCCGCCGAAGCATCCCCGAAACGCTCAGCAGAGGACTCCGCGAACGCCCCCTGCCCGCCAGGGCCACGCGCTCCCGCGCCAGCGCCGTGCGCCGCGGCCGCGCCCTCGCTCGCCACCTGCGCCGCGCCGCCCTGCCCCCAACCTGCTCCAGGTGGAGCCCCCAACACCTCGTTGCGCGGAGGCCGTTGCGGCGCGGTGGCGCCATGGCCCACCACCTCGATGACATACGCCTCGATGCCACGGATGAACTCATCGAGCTGGCCTTCGCCGCGCTCGATGCGCTGGAGCCACGCCTCCCACTGGCCCGTCATGGCCGGCGTCTTCACATCCGGGTGCACCACCTGGATGAGATGGATGCCCTTCTCCGTGGCCTCCATCACCTTGCCCCGGCGGCGCAGGTACTCGCGGTCCAGCAGCACCTCGATGATGGCCGCGCGGGTGGCGGGAGTCCCCAGGCCCGTCTCGCGCATCGCGTCCGCGAGCTCCTTCTCATCCAACGCCCGCCCCGCCGACTCCATGGCCGTCAGCAGCGTCGCATCCGTGAAGCGGGGAGGCGGACGCGTGCGCTTCTTCACCGCCTCCACGTCCTCCACGGACTGCGGCTGCGCGCGCGCCAACCCCGACGGCAGCGTCTGGGGCTCGTCCTCCGGCTCCCGCTCCGCGTCCTCGCCCTTGCGCCCCTCCGACTTCAGCCGCGGCGCCTTCTGTCCGCCGCCAATGTCCAGCACCTTCCAGCCCACCTGCTCCACCTGGGTGCCCGTGCTCTGGAAGCGGTCCACCACGGGCGGCGCCCCTGCCGACGTCACCGCGGTGATGACCGTGGTGACCCGCCAGACGTGGTCCTCGTGCCACGCCTGGAGCAGACGCCGGCACACCAGGTCATAGACGCGCTGCTCGTCCGGAGACAGCCGCACCCCGCCCGGCGCCGTGGGCGTGGGGATGATGGCGTGGTGGTCCGTCACCTTCGCGTCATCCACATAGCGCTTGCCCAGCGCCCGAGCCCCCGTACCGACGGCCAGGTCCTCCTCGTAGGGCCCGCGAATGGCGTTCACCACCTCCGGCAGCGTGTCCGCCACGGTGCGTGACAGGTGCCGGCTGGCGGTGCGCGGATAGCTCAACAGCTTGTGCTTCTCGTAGAGCGCCTGCGCCACCTCCAGCGTGCGCTGCGCGCTGAAGCCATGGAGCCGGTTGGCGTGCCGCTGCAACTCCGTCAAGTCGTAGAGGAGCGGAGGCGCCATCCTCTTCTCCTCCGACTCCAGCGATTCGATGATGGCCCGCCCGGCGCGCACCCGGTCGATGATGGCCTGCGCCTCCACGCCGTTCGCATCCAGCCGCCGCGCCTCGCGCACGCCCTCGAAGCCCGGGGGCGCCACGGGCTTGCCATCCGGCCCCGAGCGGAACCACGTGCCCTTGTACAGCGCGTCCGGCGGAACCCCCTTCGCCCTGGGCGCGAAGGTGGCCACGAGCTCCAGGTAGTCACGCGGCACGAAGTCGCGGATGGCCAACTCGCGCTCCACCACCATGGCCAGCGTGGGCGTCTGCACCCGGCCCACGCTCAGCATCTCTCCATGGCCCCCGTGCGCCAGCGTGTACAGGCGCGACAGGTTCATCCCCACCAGCCAGTCCGCCCGGCTGCGCCCCATGGCCGCGGCGGCCAGCGCTTCGTATTCACGGCCGTCCGCGAGCCGGCGGAAGCCGTCCTGGATGGCCCGCTCCGTCAGCGACGACACCCACAGCCGCTGTACCGGCTTGCGGCACTTCGCCGCGTCGTAGATGTACCGGAAGATAAGCTCGCCCTCGCGCCCCGCGTCCGTTGCGCACACCACCGAGGACACCTCCGGCGCGTTGAGCACCTGCTTCACCACCTCGAACTGGCTGCGCGTCTCCTTGGAGACGACCAGCGGCCAGTCCGCCGGGAGCATGGGCAGCAGCGCGCGGCTCCACTTCTTCCAGTCCGCGCGAATCTCATGGGGCTGCGCCAGGCCCACCAGGTGCCCGATGGCCCACGTCACCACGTAGCCATTGCCGCGCAGCCAGCCCTCACCGCGCTCGTTCGCCCCCAGCACCCGCGCGATGTCGCGCGCCACCGAGGGCTTCTCCGCCAGCACGGCCAGCAGGGAGGAGCGACCGGAGGACGCCTTCGCACCGCCGTCCCTGCCTCCGCGCCTGTCCTCCCGGGGCGTCTCGCCCATCTCTTCCCACCTCATGTGCCCTGTCCCCTCCCGCCCACCACACCACCCACCAGGGAGGGAGCCTGGAGACGCAGTGTGAGCCACTCCCCTATCGTGTCAGGCTGACATCTCCGAGTCCCGCCTCGCCCTACCCGTGGTGCCTGCTCGCCCCACGTCCCACCCGCCACCTTCCAGGTCTCTGAGAAGATGCGGAAAACCCACCCCGCCAACACCCACTGAAACACGCCAGACACGCTGGCGCGCTCACGCAAGCAATTGGCGCGGAGGCGGAAAACTCCATCCTGGGTCTGAGCCAGTATGCCCTTGTCGCCAGTCACTTCGGCGGACCGAACGGGGGGAAGACGCATGTCGCACGTCGCGTATGGACCGGGCCGGGGGGCATCTGGGGGAAACACGAGGCTCGGTGCAGTGTCGCACGGCGACAAGGGAAGCAGGGCCACGGCTCAACGGCCGAGGCGCTTTTCCCGGGGGGAGTGGCTCGAGGCCACTGGGGGGGCATTGGAGGGCATCGTCATTCCGGAGCTGGCCACCTTCGCGGGGGCGAAGCGGGCACAGCTGGCGGTCCTGGCGAATTCTGCCGTGACGGCAGCCATCCAAATCCAGTCGAGGGACGTAACGCGGGTGGCGTCCATGCGCCCGCAGACGTTCGGACGCGCTCAGACACAGGCACGGCTGCGGGCACTCTCACGGCCCGCGGTGCCCTGGGACGCAGCAGGACAGGTGAAGGGGGGGCCTCGGCTCCCCCGAGTGACGGTGCTGGGGGCACCGGGCACGCGCACCTGAAGGGGCCGTAAGCGGTGTAGGGGGAAGGTGTCACACGCAGTTTCGCTGGAGGGGTCCAAGGCCCTCCGGACACACACCAAGGGCGGGTAGGAAGACGGCGCCGCGGGGGCGGCAACGTCTGTGGAAGGGGGACCCGGGGTCACGCTCGCCAGAGGGGGAGGGCGAACCCGATAGATGGGTCGAAATCCGAGGGATGCTCCGAGTCCATCGGGGCATCCCTCGTTGCTTTGCGGGGCACCCGGCCCGTGTACTCACTCCACGAGCAGCGCCGCCGAGCCCGTCACGGTCCGGTGAAGGGTGAGCCACAGCGCGTTGCCGGCGTCGTCCACGGAGGCGAAGTAGTCCACGTCCGCGGAGAGCGCCTGGCCATCCAGGGTGACGCGGGTGGGCGGTGTGGACGCGGTGTAACCGCGCAGCACCAGCACGGGATTCACCAGGGCGCGGCCGTTCGTCTCGAAGCGCAGCGAGGCGCGGTTGTTGGCGCCGACCTCCGCCTCCCAGGTGGCGTACACCGGGTTGTAGCCGGGCACATCCCGCGCCACGGAGTCATCCCGCCCCACCCCACCGGGGCCCCGGTCCAGGACGCGGCCCTCGGTGGCCGTCAGCCGCACGCCCTGCCAGGCCTCCACGTCCGCCGCCAGCCGCAGCACCGGGTCCGAGGTGTGCGTGCCCAGCACCATGAAGACGGAGTAGCTCTGGTACGGGTAGCCGGACAGCATGGCGTCGTCGCTGTAGCGCGGGTACTCGCGGAAGCCCACCGCGCCGAAGTTGCTCCCCCACGCCATCCGGTGCGAGCGCGTGGGCCCCTGCTCGGGCAGCTCGTACTGGTTGAGCTGGTAGGTCCAGTTCCAGTCCTCGGGCATGGGGCCGTCCTCGTCCACCTGCCCCCAGGACGGGTATTGCCAGTAGCCGCCCGCGGGCTTCTGCACCCACGTCTGCGTCTGCACCACGCCCATCTCCGCGTCGGGCGACGCAATCCACATGCGGGTGTAGGGCACCACGTTGGGCTCGCGGTAGTCCCAACCGCTCGCCCGCGTCAGCGGCCCGGCACCGAGCGTCACGAAGCGGTAGCGGTCTCCCCAGCCCACGCCGGAGATGTCCGCGTTGCCATCCCCATCGAAGATGATGTCGCCGTAGGGCGAGCGCACGTCCGCGTTGATGACGTCGGGCGGCGCACCGGACGCATCATGGGTGATGGCATAGAGCGGATGGCTCCGCCCGGTAGCGAAGAGGTAATGCACCGTCACGTCGACGACGTGGCCACCAAGCTCCATGGGCCAGCGGAACTCATGCAGCGCGTGGTGGCGGCCCTCGAAGAGCGTGCGCCACGTGCCCCGGATGCCCTCCGTCCAGTTGCCCCACGGCGGGCTGACGCGCAGGTGGCTCGTGACGATGCCCCAGCCCGGCACCATGCCGTCCGAGCCATCACAGACGCGCGTCGCGCCCGCGACCTCGTAGGTGTAGCGGCGCAGGTAGCCGCCCGTCCACCCCTTGGGGTCCGTGGCGTCATTGCGCACCAGCGACGCCGAGCGGGGCTTGCAGTCCGCGTCGCGCCACTCGAAGCGGTCGGTGCGGAAGCCTTCCAGATTCACATCCCGCTCCAGCCGGAGCGGCGCACAGTCACCCGCGGGCGGCGCCTCCGGCCGCACGTCCTTGCCGCCGCACGCAGCCAGCAGCGCGGCCAGCAGCACGGACGTGCCGCGCGCACGGAGGATGGGTGATACGGCGTCCTTCAGCAGGTCGGGCGTCATGATGGTCGTTCCCCCAGGCAGCAAGCCGCGCTACCCCACCCTTCCTGCCAAACCCGCATCCCCGGACGCAAGGACGGGCAGTGCGAGGAGGCGCTTCACCTGCCCCCATCCGCCCGTCCCCGCGCGCGAAGGCCCACTCAGCCCGCGTTGGCGGTGCCGCGCTCCTGGTGCCAAGCGGCCAGCACTTCCTTCTCGCGCTCGGCGGACAGGCCGGAGCGCGGCTTCGCTTGACGCTCGGGAGGCAGCGTCTTGAACCAGGCCACCGTGTCGCGAATCGTCTCCGACGCCGGACGGAACGTGATGCCCGCCGCCAGCGCCTTGGCGATGCTCACCTTGCCGATGCCACCCTCTTTCCCGTTGCGCGGCATCCAGGCGGGCATGTCCGACCACGCCTCCACCTTGTGCTTCGTGAGGAAGTCGGTGTCCACCCACGTGAAGCGCGCGTCGCTGCCCAGGGTCGTCTTGTTCGCCTCCAGGAAGTCCCGCATCAGCAGGTCCTGACTGGGGCCGGTGGCGTTGAAGATGCCGGTGGTGCGGGCCTCCACGGAGCGGATGATGAACGCCGCCAGGTCCCGCGCGTCGATGAACTGCAGCGGGTCCACGCCGTCGCCGGGCGCCAACACCTCACCGCCACGCGCCACACGCAGCGGCCAGTAGGTGAAGCGGTCGGACGGGTCGTCCGGCCCGACAATGAGGCCCGGCCTCACGTTGAAGACGCGACCCGGCATGGCGGCCTCGGCGGCCTGCTCGCACAGCGCCTTCAGCGCGCCGTAGTGCTCCTCCACGTCTTCCGTCGTCGCGTCCTCCACCGTGGCCACGGTGGCCGTCTCGTCGAGCCCCTGCCGTGACAAATCCTTGTAGACGGAGATGGAGGACACGAAGGTGTAGTGCTGGACGTGAGGGGCCAGCAGCTCCGCGGAGGCGCGCACGACGCGCGGCACGTAGCCGGAGGTGTCCACCACCGCGTCCCACTTGCGGCCCTCCAGCGCCTTCAGGCCCTCGCCCTTGTTCGGGTCGCGGTCGCCCGTCAGCTTCTCCACGTCCGGGAAGAGGCCCGGCTTCGTCTTCCCCCGGTTGAAGAGCGTGACGGTGTGGCCGCGCGAGCGCGCGAACTCCACCAGCGCCGGCCCCAGGAACGCGGTGCCGCCCAGGATGAGGATGCGCAGCGGCGCGGCGGGCGCGGAGGACTGCTCCCCTTGCCCCTGGGTGGAAGACGCGGTGGTGCCGGACGTGCCCGTGGTGGCGCACCCCATGGCCCAGAGCGAGCCGACCGCGGCCGCTCCCTGAATCACACTCCTGCGAGACAGCGTCATGCGGGATTCCTCCTGCGTGTGTGGACTGACTGCGTGTGGATGACCGCTAGCGGGCCGCGACTTCTTCGGACACCGGCGCCTCGGGCGCGGCGGCCGGCACCGGCTCCGCCTGCCTCCGCTGGTGGCGCGCGAGATACAGCGACACGCCCAGCCACAGCCCTGCCAGGGGCACCGCCGCCAGCGACAGGCCCGTCATGCCCAGGCCCAGCTTCGCGAGGCCCCCCTGGAGCCAGGCGCTCACCGTGTCGCTGCCGCGGTACACCACCGTGTCGATGAAGCTCTTCGACTTGTAGCGCGCCTCGCGGTCCACGGTGGTGAAGAGCACCTCGCGCGAGGGCCGCTCCAGCGCATAGTGGCTTGCGCCGCGCACCGCCTTGAACAGGATGAGCACGGTCAGCACCGGCATGGCGGCCATCCCCAGGAAGCCCAGGCCCGTCACCACCGGCGCCACGGCGAGCCCCGCCCCCAGCCCCAGCCAGGAGATGACACGCCCCGTGACGAGCGTCTGCAACCCCAGCGTCGCCAGTTGCACGTAGAAGTCGATGTCACCGAAGAGGGCGGTGCGGCTGGCCGCGTCGCTGCCAAGCGCGGCGACGAGCCGCACCTCCTGGAAGTAGAGGAACGTGGAGGTCGCCGCGTAGAGCAGCACCTGGAGCCCCAGCGCCAGCAGGAATGGCGACGTCACGATGAGCCGCAACCCCGCGAGCACGCCGCCGCCCACCGGGCCCTGCGCCGCCGCGGGCTGCTGCTGGACGTCCTGGGCCCAGCCGCTCAGCCGGCGCACACACTGTGCGCTCACCTCCAGCAACACCACCGAGATGAGGATGAGATTCACCGGGCCCACCGGCTCAGCGAGCCGCCCCACCAGGAAGGGCCCCACCAGCATGCCCGTGGTGCCGCCCGCGGCGATGAAGCCGAAGAGCCGCTTGCTCTGTCCGCTGGCGAAGACGTCCGCCATGAAGCTCCAGAAGATGGAGACGACGAACAGGTTGTAGACGCTCAACCAGACATAGAAGACGCGCGCCACCGTCTCCCGCGCCACCCCGAGCTTCAAGAGCACGAAGAAGCCCAGCAGGTTGAGCAGGAAGAAGCGGTAGATGCGAGGAATCACCACCCGCCGGGGCCAACGCGACACCAGGGCGGAAAAGGCAGGCACCGCCGCGAGCATCACCAGGAAGGTGGCGGTGAAGAGCCAGTCCAACCCCTTCACGCTGCCCGCCGTGCCCATCTCGTTGCGGATGGGCCGGAGGATGGCATAGCCACACATCAGCGTGAAGAAATACAGGAACGACCAGCGGACGGCGCCGACTTCCTCGTCCCGAACGTCCACGAATCGCCTGAGTATGGAGGAATTCACGTGAGCGGCCCAACGAGGCCCCGGGCAACGTATTCCCAGGACCTCCATGATGGAACGAGCGCGGCGGGAAGATGTCGCAAGGATTACGCGCCGGAAGAGAGGACCTCACGGAGCGCCGCCTCCACCCGGGGCAGCGCCTCCTCGATTTCCTTCACCGACGTGGCCCCCACCGACAGGCGGAACCAGCCCGTGTCCGCGTCCAGTCCGAAGGCCTGGAAGGGCACCACGCCCAGGTTCGCCTTCTCCAGCAGGAGCTTGCGGATGTCATTGTTGGAGCGCAGGCCCCCCTTGCCCACCAGGTCGAAGCGCACCGACAGGTAGATGGCGCCCTGGGGCGCGATGTGCTGCACCGGCAGCCCCGCCTCGCGCATGCGCGTGAACCCCTTGTGCAAGGCCTCCAGCCGCGCTTCCACGGACTTGCGCATCCCCTCCAGGAAGGTCTCCGTCGCCGCCGTGTCGTCGAGGTAGCGCGCCACCGCGACCTGCTCCGCCTTGGGGGCCCAGGCGCCCACGTGGCCGAGCACGTCCCGCATACGAGCGATGATGGTCGGCGGCCCCACGCCCCAGCCCACGCGCACGCCCGTGGCGGCGAAGGCCTTGGAGATGCCATCCACGAACACCGTGTACGGCGCCACCTCCGGCACCAGCGACACCGGCGTGACGTGTCTGGCCGCGCCGAAGCTCAGCACCCAGTAAATCTGGTCGTACATGAGGATGAGCGGCTTGCGGCCCTGCTTCTCGCGCTCGCGGTTCTCCGCGACGACGCGCTCGCAGATGGCGCCCAGCGCATCCGGCTCAATCATGGTGCCGGTGGGGTTGAGCGGGCTGCACAGGCACAAGAGACGCGCGGCGCCCAGGTGCGGCGCCAATTGCTCCACGGTGGGCATGAAGCCCCGCGCGGCGTCCGTCACCACCACCGCGCTCTTCGCGTCCATCATGTGCGCGTAGTGGTTGTTGTTCCACGAAGGCACCGGGTAGACGACCGTCTCCCCTGCATCCAGCACGCTGCGGTACGTGCCGTAGATGATGGGCCGCGCGCCTCCCGCGATGACGATGCCCTCCAGCGGGTACTTCAGACCCAGCGAGCGCTCATAGAAGCGCTGCACGGCCTGACGAAGCTCCAGCACGCCATCCGCCGGCGGGTAGTTCGTCTCGCCCGCCTGGAGCGCGGCGGTGATGTGCTCCCGCAGCGGGTCGGGGATGGGGAACTCGCGCGGGTTGAAGTCGCCCACGGTGAGGTTGCACACCTTCTGGCCCTTGGCGATCCGCTCGCGAATCTCCGCCGCGATGCGGAGGATTTCGCTGCCGACGATGCCACGCGCCATCGTTCCCACGGTGGCGTCGTCCTTGGAGGGGCGGGGAAGAGAGGTCAGGTCGAGGGGGGCCATGGGAGCATGCTCTCCGGTTCGTGCGCGTTCGGGGGCCGCGCGGACGACTTGCGGCGCGGACGATAGTCGCGGCCCCACCGTCCTGTGTCATCCATTCGTGGTGACGGTGGCCCTCCGGGGCAACCGGTCCTCCGTGGAAATTTCCAGCGCTCCCGGGGCCGTCCACGGGTGTTATCTTTGCCCGCTTTCCCTTCGTGACACTGGCCCCCGGGCCGCCGCCCGTGCGAGACGAGGGGCCGCAGTCCCGAACTCGCAGGCCCTGGCAGGAGGGGAATGATGACGCGGTCCGGACGCAGGATGACGTCGCTGTGGTTGGCCGGGTGTCTGGCGTTCGCCGGGTGCTCCAAGAAGGAGGAACCCACCGCGGCGCCCACCGGCGCGCAGCCCCAGCCCGAGGTCCAAGCGCCGCCCACCTCGCCGCCCCTGGGCACCATTCCCCGCGAAGGCGAGGCCGCCGCCAAGCCACCCGTGCACACGGCCTCCATGGGTGATGAGGAAGTGGCCGGCGCGCCTCCAAGTGAGACAGAGCCGCCTTCGGACGCCCCCACGGGAGACGCTCCCGCCGAGGACCCGAAGAACCGCGAGTGGACCACCACCCCGGTGTCGATGAAGCGGCGCCCGGCCCAGTCGGTGACGCTGCGCTCGGTGCGCGCTGGCACACATGCCGACTTCGACCGCGTGGTGTTCGAGTTCGACGGGCCGCAGGTCCCCGGCTACCAGCTCCAGTACGTGGACAAGCCCATCATCCAGTGTGGCTCCGGGGACGAGACGCCGCTGGCCGGCAAGGGCTTCCTCCAAGTCATGCTGACACCCGCGCGTGGCCATGACGACCAGGGCCGGGCCACCGTGGCCGCGCTGGAGATGAAGCCCAAGCTGCCCACCTTGCTGGAGCTGGTGCGCACGTGTGACTTCGAGGCCGAGGTGACGTGGGTGCTGGGAAACAAGGCCCCCACCGACTTCCGCGTCATGGAGCTGCGCGACCCCACTCGCCTCGTGGTGGACGTGAAGCACTGAGGGCCCACGCGTCACCCGGCCCGCAGCTCGCGGGCCAGCGTGTCCAGTCCTTCCAGCAAGCGCTGGTGCCGCGCGCGCGCCGGAGCACCCTGCGCCCGCAGCGCCATGGCGAGCGCCGCGGGCAGGTTCACCGCGGCGTCTCCCTTCAACCGCTCGCGGTACTCCCGCGCCCAGTCCTGGGGCACGCGCAGGGACCAGTTGCGCTCATCCACCGTGCCAGGTGCGTTGTACGTCTCCGGCATCCCGAGCAGGTCGGTGAAGAACATCATCACGTTGCGCGCGCGGCTGGCGAACAGGTCCGCCACCTTCGCCTGCGCCAACCGTCCCGGGCTCGTGGACAGCTCGCGCGCGAAGGCCTCGCGCTCCGAGGGCTCGGGGCACAAGCGCGCGGCCAGGTACTCCGCCTGAGCGTGCAGCGTGCCCTTCCATTGCCAGTCCGCCACCAGGCGCCACAGGGACTTCGTGTCGTGGTTGCCCACCATCACCCAGTCCTCCAGGCCCACGTTCTCACTGCGGTACACGTCCGACGGGTTGTGCAGGTCCGCCTTCTGCGTCACGCGGAAGCGGCCCAGGCCGTACTGCGCCAGCACGCGCTCCAACGGGTACGGCAGCGTGCTGAGCACCTCCGCGAGCAAGTCACCCACTTGCCGCCCGTTGCGC
This sequence comes from Myxococcus sp. CA005, assembly GCF_006518205.1. Taxonomy (NCBI): domain Bacteria; kingdom Pseudomonadati; phylum Myxococcota; class Myxococcia; order Myxococcales; family Myxococcaceae; genus Myxococcus; species Myxococcus sp. CA005. Next base: position 15,842 of record NZ_SRLV01000029.1, read on the forward strand.
CGGGACGCCTCCACCACCGTGTCGAAGAGGACGCTGTAGCGGCGCACCTGTTCGGGCGTGAGGTCCTTCACCCAGCGGTCCGCGTAGCGCGGCACGGCGCGGTCCACCTGCTCCGGGCGCACGAGCGCGAAGTGCGCCAGCTCCGGGTGGTCCGGCAGGTCCGGTGACGAGAAGAGCCGCGCGCCATGTTGTACGGACCACAGCGCGTCCGGCAGGTCCGCGCGGTACACCCACGGGCACACCAGCCCGTGCGGATGGTCCAGCCGCAGCCCGTCGTATTCACCGAGCATCTTGTCCATGCGCGCGTTCATGAAGCGCAGCACGGGCCCATTGCGGCTCCCGGCGTTCGTCCCGGCGTCGTCCGGTTCGAAGTACTGCTCCGGGTCCATCACCGGATAGTTCCACGGCTGGCCGTCCGGGTTCGTCCTGCTGGGCGGCGCGCCCATGAGGTAGGTGCGCAGGAAGAGGCCCTGCCATGCCCACGCGTCGCGCGGCGACAGGCCAATCTGGAGGTCGCCGTACAGCTTCAACCGCCATGCGCCCACGCGCTCGCGCAGGCCGTGGTGCTGCGCATGAACCAGGAACTGACAGAAGGCGTAGCGCTCCAGCGTGTCCGCGTAGCGCAGCTCCAGTTGCGTCAGGCGCGCGACGGCCGCCGCTTCCTCCTCTGGACGGGGGTTCCACAATCGCCCGTCCAGCGAGTCCGCCCAGCGCCGCCAGTCCGGTTCGCGCTTCTCCTCGCACAGCACGTCGAAGAGGGCATCCCGCACCAGCCAGGCCCGGTGCTGCTGACGAAAGGTGTCGAAGCGCGAAGCCAGTGCCCGAATGGACGGAGCGGCGTCCGGCGCCGCACGCTTCTTTTGGAAGGTGCGCCACGCTTCGTTCAGCAGGGTGGTCTGCACGCGGAAGGCGTGACGGAAGCGCTCCCCGGGGGGCAGCGCCGAAGGGCGGCTGGCGGCGAGCTGCGCCACCCGGCCCGGTGGCAACAGCGCGCCCCAGGGCTCGGGGGCCTCCAGCGGCGCGAGCGCCACGTTGAGGAGGTTTCGCGAGAAGAGCGTGCCGTCATACGGCGAGGCGTTGAACTCCGTCACCTGCCCCTGCGGCCCCAGTTGGATGCCGTTGAAGCCCAGCTCCCGGGCGAACGCGAGGAAGCGCGCCGCCCCTTCCGAGTACGGCGAGCCCCAGCCCGTGTCCTCATCTGGAAGGCTGGGGAAACTCGGGTCGTGGATGCTGAGCACCCAGTTGCGGACGTCGAGCGCGGCCAGGGCTTCGGTGACGAGTCGGTGGTGATTTTCAGGCAGCAAGGCGCGAGACATGGCGGAAGGGGCTGACCCTACGGCCCCTGGTGCGATGCGCCAACCGTCCTGTCGTCCCGAACCCGCCCGTTCGTTGCCGAGCCCTCAATCGTGCCGCGCCTGAGGGGCGGGCCGGGGCTCTCCACGGCCGCCGCCTCCGCCCGGAACGTGAGGCCGCTGTTCGGGAGGCTTCATCCGGAAGAGCTTGCGCAGCATGCGCGTGGACCATGTCCGGCCGTCCACCAGGATTTCGTACACCGTGGGAATCACCAGCAGTGTCAGCAGCGTGGACGTCAGCGTGCCGCCAATCACCGCGCGTCCCAGCGGCGCGCGGAAGTCGCCGCCCTCACCCGCGCCGATGGCCACCGGCACCATGCCCGCCACCAGCGCGAAGGTCGTCATGATGATGGGGCGCAGACGGATGCGGCCCGCTTCGATGAGCGCCTCGCGCAGAGGCATGCCCTTCTCGTGCGACCACTTGGCGAAGTCGATGAGGAGGATGGCGTTCTTCGCGACGATTCCCATCAGCAGCATGATGCCGATGAGGCTCATGAGGTTGAGCGTGTCACCGGTGATGAGCAGCGCCAGCACCACGCCGATGAGCGACAGCGGCAGCGAGATGAGGATGGCCAGCGGGTCCAGGAAGGAGCCGAACTGGATGACCAGGATGAGGTACATCAGCATCAGCGCCATGCCGAGCGCGATGAACACGCGCATGAACACCTCGGCCTGGTCCGCGGACTCGCCGCCCGTCGTCAGCATGTAGCCCGGCGGCAGCTTCACGCCGTCCAGCCGCTTCTCGATGTCCGCGCCCACCTCCGACAACGAGCGCCCCTGCACGTTCGCCTGGACGTTGATGACGCGCTCACGGTTCAAGTGCGTTACCTGCGCCGGACCCAACGTTTGACGGATGTCCGCCACCTGCCCCAGCGGCACCAGCCGGGGCGGCCCGCTCGCCGCGCCTACGGAGATGGGCAACTGCGACAAGTCATTGGGGTTGTCACGCGCACCCGGAGCCAGCCGCACCATGACGTCTCGCGTCTCCCCGATGGGGTCCACCCAGTCCCCCACGTCCAGGCCCGCGAAGGCCGGCCGCAGCACCTGGGCCACCTGCCCCACCGTCACGCCCAACTGTCCGGCGAGCCCGCGGTTTAGCTCCACCTCCAGCTCCGGCTTCTGCCCTCGCGTGGACAGGCCCACGTCCACCGCGCCGGCTACCTGCTCCACTTCCTTCTGGACCTGCTGCGCTAGCTGCGTGAGCACCCGCTGGTCCGGACCGCGCAGCTCGTACTGGAGCTGCTTGAAGGCCCCACCGAAGCCCGAGGTGAAGACGGAGACGGTGGCACCGCCGATGCGCTTCATCTCCTCGCGGAACTGGACGCCCAATGCGTCCTGGCTCATGTCGCGCTCCGCCTTCGGCTTGAGCCGCACGTACACCAGGGCCTGGTCCACGCCGGGCGCGCTGAGCGCCAGGGGCACGCCGATGGTCGCGTAGGTGTAGTCCACCTCCGGGTGGGCGCGCAGGGTACGCGTCACCTCGTCCACCTTGCGCCGCGTGTACTCCAGGCTGGAGCCTGGGGGCGTCTCCACCAACAGCTCCACCTCCGCGCGGTCGCTCACCGGCACGAAGCCGGCGCCGCCCACGGTGCCCTGGAGCACCAGCGCGCCCACCAGCGAGCCCACCGCCACCAGCACCATCACCAGCCGGTGGTCCAGCGCCCAGGCGATGACGTGCTTGTAGCGCTCCGCCTGCCGGTCGAACCAGGCGTTGAAGCGATTCAGCGTCCGGGTGATGAAGCCCGGGTTCTGCTTCCTGGGCGGCTCCGGCCAGTACGCGCTCAGCATCGGGTCCAGCGAGAAGGACACGAACAGCGACACCAGCACCGCGCAGGCGATGGTGAGGGCGAAGGGCTTGAACCACTGGCCGGCCACGCCGTACATGAAGGCCACAGGCACGAATACGGCGACGATGGAGAAGGTGGTCGCCGAAACCGCGAGACCGATTTCCGAGGTGCCCTCGCGCGACGCCGTGTAGTGGTCCTTCCCCATCTCCACGTGGCGGACGATGTTCTCTCGCACGACGATGGCGTCGTCGATGAGAATGCCGATGGCCAGCGTCAGGCCCAAGAGCGACATGGTGTTGAGCGTGAAGCCGAAGGCCCACACGCTGATGAAGGACGCCAGCACGCTCACCGGCAACGCCAGGCCGGTGATGACGGTGGAGCGCCACGAGTTGAGAAAGACGAAGACGACCAGCACCGTGAGCAGCGCGCCTTCCACCAGCGCGGACTGCACGTTGTGCACGGCGTTCTCCACGCGGACGCCGGCGTCGCGCACGATTTCGAGCTTCACGCCCGCGGGGAGCCGCTGCTGGAGCGCGTGCACCCGCTCACGCACCGCGTCCGCGACCTCGGTGGTGCTGTAGCCACGGGCCTTGAGCACGTCGATGCCCACCGCCTGGGCGCCGTTGAAGAGTGCCAGTGTGCGCGGCTCCTCGGCGCCGACGAAGACATCCGCCACCTGCTCCAGGCGGATGGCCCGACCGTTGCGCGAGGCCACCACCATGGTCCGGAAGTCCTCCACCTTCTCCAGTCGGCCCTTGAGGCGGATGGACTCCTCCGTCAGCGGCGCGTTGATGCGGCCCACCGGCGCCGCCAGGTTCTGCGCCTGGAGCGCCGCCACCACCTCCGCCACCGACAAGCCCGCGGCCTGGAGCGCCTCCGGCTTGAGCTGCACCGTCATCTCCCGCGCCACGTCACCGACGACTTCCGCCTGGGCGACGCCGGGCACCGAGCGCAGCTCGCCCACCACCGTCGGGTCCGCCACCAGCGACAGCGCCGCGACGTCCAGTCCTTCCGAGGTGAGCGTTAGCGACACGATGGGCTGGTCCGCCGGGTCGAAGCGCGTGAGGATGGGCTCCTCCATCTCCTGTGGCAGGTCCGCGCGCTTGCTGGAGATGGCGTCCCGGATGTCTTGCGTCGCTTCCTGGATGTCCTTCTCGAAGTCGAAGAACACCGTGAAGGACGCCAGGCCGTCGGTGGCGATGGACGTCGTCTCCTTCGGGTCCACGCCGCTGATGGCGAAGATGGCGTCCTCGATGGGCTCGAGGATTTCCCGCTCCACCGTCTCGGGTGAAGCGCCTGGATAGACGATGGTGACGCTCACCACCGGGGGCTGGACGTCGGGGAACTCGTCGGTCTCCAGGAGTCCCAGCGACACAAGGCCAAAGACCACCAGCGCCAGCATCGAATTGATGGTGATGATGGGCCGCTTGATGGCGAAGTATGAGATGAACACGGACGTGACTCCAGGCTTGGAGCATTAGTGGGACGGCGCAGCGTCCTCCGCCGGGGGTTGCGTGGACGCGGGCCGCGGAGTGGGCTGCCTCGCTCCCGACGACGGGGGCGGCGGCGCCTCCGAGCCGCCAACACCGGGCCCCGCCTCCTCCACGGGCTTCGAGTCCGGCCGTGGGGACGACACCTTCACGCGCCCGCCCTCCGCCACCTCGCTCCGCGCGGCGCCCAGCAGCACCACGTCGCCGTCCTCCAGACCGGAGCGGACCTCGACCTGCCGCGCCACCTCGTCGCGCAGGCCCAATCTGACGTTCACCCGCTGCGCGCGCCCTTCCTGGATGCGCAGCACGGCGGGCTCGGTCCCCGTGTCGTCGATGGCGTCGATGGGAATCGCGACCGCCTGCGTACCCTTCGAGGCCACGCGCCCCTCCGCGAAGAGGCCGGCCAGCAATTGGAGGTCCGTGTTGGGAATGGCCACGTAGATGCGGACCTGGCCGGTGGCCGGGTCCACCACCGGGTTGATGCGCTCCACCGTGCCGCGGAAGGCGCGGTCCCCATAGCCCGTCACGTGGAACTCCACCGGCGTGTCCACCTTCACCTGTTCGAGCTGCGCGGCGGGCACGGAGGCCTCCAGGCGCAACGTGCGCGGGTCCACCACCGTGAAGAGCGGCGCGCTGGGCTGGACGACGTCACCCGCGCTGGCCTGCCGCTCGCTCACCACGCCCGCGAAGGGCGCCACGACGCGCGCGCGGTTGAGCTGCTCCTGCGCCAGGGCATGCCGGGAGCGCGCCTCCGCGAGCTGCCCCTTGGCCTGCTCCACGGAGAGCTCCGCCCGTTCGAAGTCGCGCTGGGTGATGACGCCCGCCTTGGACAGCCTCGTGGCGCGCTCCTGCTCGGCCTCGGCTACCTGGAGCGCGCTTCGGGCCGTGCGGACCGCCGCCGACGCCGCGATGAGCTGGTCCTTCAGCGTGACGTCCTCGATGCGCGCCAGCTCCTCGCCCTTCTTCACCACCTGGCCCTGCTGGGCCTTGATGTCGAGGATGGTGCCGCCCACTTCCGCGCGCACCGCCGCCGCCGTGCGCGCCTGCAGGTTGCCGGAGATGCCAGGACCGGAGCGCAACTGCCGCACCTCGGCGCGGGCCACGTTCTCCTGGCCCAGCGTCATCTCCAGCTCCTCTTGTCGAGGCGCGGGCGCTGCGTCCTCACCCTTCCGGCAACCGGACAGGGCGCAGAGCCCCATCAGAATCCCCGCCGAGGTTCCGCCGAAGACCTGTCGTATTCGAGCCCGTCTCACAGCGCGTCTCCCATCCCCGCCCCCCACGGCGAGCCGGCTAACCATGGTGTCGGCCCCCTGCCCCCGGTAGCCGAGGGCAACAAGGCCCACCGCCAGCAAGCAGGCCGGGCTGACGGGCTGGCGAGCCTTCTCAGGCACGCCAGGCGGACGGCGCCTACTGCGCGGGAGGGACCTCGCTCATGATGAGCGTGCCGGCCTGGAAGTGGGCCCACTTGCCGCATTGGGTGAGCTGCGTCTGCCCCGGGCAGCTCACGGCCTGTGCCGCGCGCGTCGTCTGCGTGAAGCAGCGCGCACCGTCGGCGTCCCACTCGGCTTCGTGTAGCCACGCCTCCGTATCCGTCTGCACGTTCACGCCGTCATGAAGGTTCACCCACTGGCCATCCGTGGTGTGCGACGTGCCGTCGCCGCAGAAGTCCGCGCGCACCATGCGCGTGCACGCCTGGTGGTGGTCCGCCAGACTCAAGCCGTCCGCCGTGGTGCCCCAAGGCCGGTAGCCGAAGCGCACGCATTTGGCGATGGCCGCCCCCTCACAGGCGAAGGTGAAGCGCGCGGCGTCATCCACCTTCGCGCCGCCGCCCGCCACGCCCTGGCGGTAGTCCCACCGGCCCGCCACGGGAATGGCGCTCAGCGCGGAGCCGTCCGCCGCCGCGCACGCGGGCTTCCAGAGGGCATCCGCCGCGTCGTAGTAGGAGACGAGGTACGCCCAGACGTCCGCGTCCGCGCCCGCTCCAGGCTCGATGCCGTCAACGCGCAGCTCCACGGTGTCACCACTGCTCAGGTTGCCGATGAAGCGCGCGCCCAGGAAGGACTGGCCGGACACCGGGCCGCTGGAGGCGACGCCGTGGAAGACGCTGCCCTCCAGCCGCACCTCGCCGAGAACCTCCTCCGCGATGCGGGCGCCCGCCAGGTCCACGGACACGAGCAGCTGTCCCAGCTCGGGGGTGTTCAGGTTGCGGCCATTCAGGTTGCGGCCATTCAGGTTCCGTCCGTTCGGCGCCACCAGCTCCGCCACGCCCGAGCGAAGCGCCACCGGCTCCGCCTCCATCACGTTCCCCGCACAGCCCACCATGCTCACCGCGCTGACCAGCGCCGCCACCGTCTGCTTCCAAGCACCCATCACCCACCACCTTCCCGGCCCGACCACGGAATCAATGTCCGCAGCGGCCGCCCGCCCAGCAACTCGCCTGGGGACCCGCAGGCACTTGCTTCGTCCACTGCGCATCACCAGCCCCAGACGCCAGGGCGGACACAGGGTTCCTCCGTCCGGTAGCGCGCGGAGTGGATGTAGGGCAGGCAGGCGAGCTCAGGGGTGCGCGTTGGCTGCCACGTCCGCGCACACCCGCATGCCCACCGTCACGTCGCGCAGGGACGGCTCCGGCAGCTCGCGGTTGGAGGCGCGCGCCGAGGTCGCCGCGAAGGCGAAGCTGCCCCCGCGCGCCACGGCCTTGCCCGGCTCCAGCCAGGAGCGGGTCCACTCCCACACGTTGCCGGACATGTCGTCCACGCCGAAGGGACTGCGCGATGCGGGGTGGCTGCCCACCTCGTCGGGGCCGAAGCCTCCGGGCTGCTTGCCGTAGGTGGTGTCGATGTTGGCGTCGTCCGGGCCTAGGGTGTCGCCATGCGGGTACTCACGCCCGTCCACGCCGCGCGCCGCGCGCTCCCACTCCAGCTCCGAGCAGAGCCGTGCGCCGGGGACGCGGCCGCTCTCCGACAGCCACGCGGCATAGGCATCCGCGTCCGCGAAGGTGATGCCGCTGACGGGGAAGCGCAGCCAGTCCTGCTCCGCGCGCGACGTGCGGTGGGCGTAGCGCAGCGGCGCTCCGGCCCGCGCCATGTAGGGCTCGTTCCCCGGCTGGAAGCGCAGCCGCCAGACGCCGTCCACCTGCCCCAGCGTGAGCAGGCCCGCGTAGCCGCCCGTTCCCACGCGCGGCAGCCGCTGTGCGCGTTGCGCGGGCGGCAGCGACTCCACGTAGGCCAGCCACTCGGCATACGTCACCTCGTGCCGGGCCATCAGGAAGGCGGGGACTTCCACGGGGTGCAGGGGCACGGCGTTGAAGAACTCGCGCACGCTGGCCTCGGCCGCGCTGCCGAACTTCACCTCGCCCGGCGGCACGAAGACGAAGCCCTCCGGCACGCTGCCCATGCGCGGCAGCGGCACGCCGAGCCGCCGCGACTCGCCTCGCCGCAGCAGCACCCACTGCACCACCGGCTCGTAGCCGAGCGAGCGCGCGGAAATCTGGTACGTGCCCGGCGCCACCGCTGCGTCCAGCCAGCGCCCCGGGTCCGCTTGCAGGGGCTCTCCCAGCTGAAACCTGCCCTGCGCATCGCGCGTCAGTGGACGCAGCTCCACCTCCGCCCCTGAGACAGGTGTCTCCAGTGTGAGGCTGGCCGCGGCGTTCCAGCGCCGCCAGCGCGTGCCCGCCGTGTCATAGAGCCGCAGACGCTGGAGCAACGCGGGCAGCGCCGCGGTGTCTTCGTCCTGCTCGGCCCACAGGGCGCGCTCGTAGAGGAAGTCCGCCAGGGCCTCGCGCACGTCTGCGCGGCCGGGCGCCAACGCCAGCGCGCGCTCCAGCCGTCCGGCCACTTCGTCGAAACGGCCGCGCAGCTGTCCCGCTTGCGCACCGGCCCGGTTCCAGTGCCGGTCCGCGTCGGCGCGGCGGCCGGTGCCGTAGAGGCGGAAGGCCTCGTCGCGCTCGGCGCGCAGCGTGCCCCAGTCCTGACGCACGGCGCTCAAGGCCTGGGCCGCCTGGCCCAGCTCCTCGCGCACCTGCCGGTCCAGGCTCCAACGCTCCCTCAGCTTGAGCCCGCCGTAGACGAGCCCCAGGGACACGACGAACCCCACCACCAGCGCATGCCGCGTCCGCCGGCTGCGCACCATGGTGCGACGCGAGGCCTTCAGGAAGTCGCGCTCGCGACGGGTGAGCTCTCCCGTGTCGAGCACCTGCGTCTCCTCCAGCTGACGCGGGCCCCAGAGGGACTCGCTCGGGAAGCCCAGCTTCTCCCAGTGCGCGGCGGCGGCCTCCAGTCGGGATTGGACCTCGCGTCGCTCGGAGGCCTCGGCCAACCAGCGCGCCAGCGTGCCCCAGCCGGAGAGCAGCGCCTCGTGGGCGAGTTCGTAGGACGTGCCCTCCTGGGCCTCGCGCGCCACGAGTAGCCGCGCGTGCACCAGCGCCTCCAGGGCGGCGCGGTAGCGGGCGTCGTCCCCCACCAGCTCGCGGTCCGTCTTCCGCGCGCGGGTGCCGTCCACGGTGACGAGCCGCAGGAGCACGCCCCGGGCCGCCACCCGCTGGTCCGGTAGCAACCGGGCCACCGCCGCATCCGCGTGCCGCGCGAGCGCGCCCTCCACGCCGCCCAGCGAGTCGAGCACCGCCTGCGTCATGACACCCGCCGCCGCGTCTCGCGCATCCCACATCTCGGCCAGCGCGAACTGGAGCACCGGGAGGCCGCCCTCCGCTGCGGACAGGGTGGAGGTGACGAGCGCATCCACCAGCGCGTCGGATTCAAAGCGCACGCCCTTCACGCGGGCGGGGCCCGTCACGGCGTCCCGTGTCTCCTCGGGCGACAAGGCGCGCAGCAGATACAGCGCGCGTGGCACCTCCGCGCCCAGTCCGGGAACGGCGGACAGCCGGGTGAGGAAGTCACTTCGCCCCGTGGCGAGCAGGCGCACGCCACTGGCGCCCTCCGCGAGCGCCCCCAGGGCCTGTCCCGCCAGCTCCGCCTCGGCCGGCGGCGCCAGCGTCACCAGCTCCTCGAGCTGATCCACGTAGACGAGCAGCCCCTCCTGGGCCCCCAGCTTCACGCGGAGCCGGCGCACCAGGGACGTGGGCTCGGCGCGCAGGGTTTCGGCCAGGGTCTCCTCTTCCGTCTCCAGCACGGGCGCGAGCGCCGCGACCAGGGCCGCCAGGGGCCTGCGGCCCGGCACCAGCCGCACGCTGCGCCAGCGACGCCCGTCCTCCAGGCCCCCTTCGGTGACAGCGGGGAGCAGCCCGGCGAGGCACAGGGAGGATTTCCCCACGCCCGAATCACCGGTGATGAGCAGGAAGGGCTCCGAGCGCATCCGCTCCAGCACCGCGCGCTGTTCGCGGCGGCGGCCGAAGAAGACGGCGCGGTGCTCCGCCTCGAAGGCCTGGAGGCCGCGGTAGGGATTGCCCTCCGGCACCGCCTGGACGGTGTCGTCACGCGTCAGTGCGTCCAAGGCATCGAGCAGCTGTGAGGCGGTGGCGTAACGCTCGGACGGCTCGCGACGCAGACACTTGTCGATGACGGCGGCGAGCCCGGCATCCACGCCGGACACCACCTGGGCCAGGGGGCTGGCATCCCGGTGGCGCACCTGAGCCGGAAGTTCGCGCCAGGGAACATCCCGGAAGGGGCCCTTGCCCGCGCACAACTCGTACAGGACGACGCCCAGTGAGTACACGTCACTGCGCGCCGTCAGCGCCTCTCCCGCCCAGGCCTCCGGGGACATGTAATACGGCGTCCCCACCAGCGAGCCGCGCGGCAGCGATGGAAGGAAGACTCCGTCCAGCGAGCGCGCGCCCAGGTTCGGGCTGGCCTCCGGGTCCAGGTCAGGAGGCAACTCCGGTGGCGGAGTCCCGCAAGCGGGCGGCGCGGAATCCCCCGCCCCCGCGGCCCGGTCCAGGAGCTTCGCGAGGCCGAAGTCGAGCAACTTCACCTCGCCAGCCTCGGTGAGCACGGCGTTGCCGGGCTTGATGTCCCGGTGCAACACCCCGCGCCGGTGCGCGGCGCTCAGGCCCCGTGCCAAATCCCGCCCCATGGACAGCACGCGCTCCCAGGGTTGGGGCTTGGGCAGCCGGTCCAGGCTCATCCCCCGAATGAACTCGGAGACGAGGTAGGGCTGCTCCTCCAATTGTCCCACCCGGTAGAGGGTGACGACATTGGGGTGCTGGATGCGCGCGGCCGCCCGGGCCTCCACGAGAAACCGCGCCAGGGCGTTGGGCCCCAGGGCGGGGATGAACTTCACGGCGACGGGGCGCTCGAGCAACGTGTCATGGGCCAGGAACACCCGCCCCGTGCGCCCACGCCCGATGGCCCGCACAAGGCGGTACTCGTCGAACTCCTGGGGAGGAGTCCACGCATCAGGAGACGGCGAGGCGGCCGGAGAGCCCACACCCGGTGCCTATGCATCCGTCCGGCAGGGGTCAACTGAACGGGCCGCGAGGGAGGAGACTCCAGGACGCCAGGGCCGCAGGAGTGTCCGTTGCCGAGCAGTGGTGTTGTCCTTGGGCCTCAGCCGCCCCGGACCTTCCCCTTGCTCGGCTTGAGCATGTTTCGGATCTTGTTCTCCAAATCCTGCGGCAGACAGGGCTTGGCGACGAACTCGTCCGCGCCAGCGTCCCGGGCATGCTCCGCGTTCCCCGCGAGCACATGGCCGGTGAGCGCCATGACGGGGATGTCCCGGGTGCGGGAGTCCTGCTTGATGCGCCGCGTCGCCTCCCAGCCGTCCATGACGGGGAGGGACAGGTCCATCAGGATGATGTCGGGCTCGCCCTCGCTGGCCTTCTCCACCGCTTCCACGCCGTTGCGGGCGGTGTCCACCTCGAAGCCGACGAACTCCAGGTACTCCGCGTACATCTCCCGGGCATCGTCGAAGTCGTCCACCACGAGCACGCGCTTCTTGTTCCCGCCCGGCGCGGGCTCCTTGGCGGTTGGCATGTCTTCTGCCGGGACTGTCATCGCCGTGCTCTTCATGGGACAGACGCCTCTCGGGTTGGAACGGGCGTTGAACAATCTATACACGCCCCTCCCGACGTGCCCACCCCACCCGGCTCTTCAACGAATGCGGACCAGAGTGCCAGTACGTGTTCAGTGGAGGACAGGTGGGCTGGATGGAGAAACGTTGACTGTGTATCAGTTGTTGGGACGGTAGACGTAGAGGTGGCGACGGCTGGGGGTGCCTGCGGACTCCTCGATGCGGGCCAGCACCCATTGCTCGGGGCCCGTCATGAAGAACTGGGCGGGGCCCACCGGCGTAGCGCCTGGGCGCGGGAGCAGCGGAGTCCCCATGGGCGCCCATGAACTTTCGTCCCAGCGGCGAACGTAGTGGTTCACCGGGCCACCGGCGATCTCAGGTTCGGAGATGAGCGCGACCAACTGGCCATCATGGTCGAGCTCAAGGACCTCCGCCGTAGCGTTGGTTTCGCCGGGGTACATGCCTTCGATAACAGGGCCGAGGAGCTGCCATCCTCCTCCCGGGACAAAACGTCCGACGATGGGTCTGAAGCCCGCGCCTGCCACTACATCTTGTGATGAGCCAGCAAGTACGAGCCGATCCGCTCCATCCAATGCGGACGCAATCGGAATCCCGCCTCCCGATGGTATCCAGTCGGACTCCACCCAATGTGTCTCGGCCCATCTCCTGGAATGCAGCTCCATTCCCCCCCCTCTGCTGGAATGAAGGGCCCAAAAAAGAGCAGGACGATCAGCCGAATCCACCATCAAGTTCAGACTAGCCATCTCCAGATGATGATTCACCGTCAGAACATGCTTCACCCTCTCCCAAGATTCTCCATCCCAGAGCCAAGTCGAAATGGAAGAAGAGTTCCCTTCGATGAACTCGTGAACAACCAGCCAACGCCCTCCGCGAGAGTCCACTACAAAATCGAATGAACCGAACCTCGCTTCAAGATAAGTTGCTGTAACAGGCGCACCAACGGCTGACCAACCGCCTCCGCTCCAGCGCCGGACGTGTACGCTTGGCGTACCGTCGGACGTCTCCACACTCCATGCAACGAGGAACTCGCCTCCCGGTGATATCTGAAGGGAGCAAGCCATAATGATGGATTCGGCAGCGCTCGCTCCAAGCACCTCACCCAACTGCTCCCATGCCGCGCCGGTCCACCGCATGACGTAGACACCATGTTCGGAAGGCGAATCGCCATCAACGAAAGCAACAACAGGGTTTCCATTCCCATCCAGCACAAACGAGAACTTCGAGACGTTCGAAGCCTCGACAGTGCCGGCAGAAAGGGCCCCTCCGTAATGGAGATGCCTGGGGATGGCCCACTCCCAATCCAGTGCCGTTACATCCAACGCGTTGCCTGCCACGTCTGTCACCGAAGGCGCGATGGTCACAGATACATTTGAGTCCACGGGAATTTGCGTAGCAGGCGTCAGCGTCACCGTCATGCCATCGGCCGACAGGCGCACCCCTGCAGTAATATCCGATTGATTGACCAAGAGCCTGATGGACTCCGCGTTCACGGTGGACGGCTCGACAGCCTCGGAGAAGACAGCCTGAATGGGAGCATGCACGGAAACGTCCCGGTCCCCAGACCGAGGGCTCTGCGTCACCACCCACGGTGCTGTCCGGTCGACGAACAGCGTGTTCGCCGCACTCACGTAAACACGGTCGCCGATTGATGCCCTTGCGGTGATGATGTACTGGCCCTCGTCGAGGTCACGGGTGCTCCACCGCAACTCGTAAGAAGGCTGGGGCAACGTCGCTGTGGGGACGCCATCAACCAGCAACTCGACCGACTCCGGCGCCAACTCCGCGACCGAAACTCGCACATCGACATCACCATTCGTCGCCGCACGCGACAGCGTTAGCGTCACATCCTGGCTTGGCGGCCCCGCGTCCGGCGACTCGGGCACAATTTCGATTCCAGGCACGTTGATGCATGCCCAGAACAAGGAACTGAGACACACTGCCCAAACCCTGATGGAGTTCATATGTCCTAATCGGGCATGCAGCAGCCATTCCCAGGAAGGGCGGGCTTTGCTGCCCAAAAGGTTTGAGTATTCGGTGACTTACAGGGAAGGAGTAGTCCGAGCCGACCCGAGGCACACCACGACTTGGACCGTGGGTCCGAATATGTGGACTCCCCGCCCGAGCGACACACTTCGACTTCCCAAAAGACAACACCCCCGCGGGAAAATGCCCCACGGGGGTGTCTGTTCAAGCCCAAGCGTCTATCAAAGCAGACTTGCCCGTGAGCTCACGGCAGCGGGGGCGCCGGATGCACCCCAATCCCCGTAATAGCAATGTCGCTCGTAAGAGGCTGGCCCCAGATGTTCTCGTAGGTTCCGATGGCCCCACGACTCCCCAGCTTAGAGAAGCCCACCGAAATCTCAGTCCCGAGCAGATTGGGGTTGTCCGGCCCAGGATAACTGAAATAGAACCGGGAGCTGTATCCCGACTTGATGATTGGGAACACAGCGGTTTCGGCAGGCGTGGTGGTATGCAGCGGGAGCGTCGGCTCGTCATCAATGAGGTCGAATCCCATCAGGTTGCCCTTTTCGCCCTGCGCATCGCCGAGCTTGCCACTGTTGTTAAGGTCAATATTGAAAAAGACCTGAACGCGGTACCCATTCGCGATTTTGTTCGCAATCGGATGCGCGAAGTACACGTAAACCCTTTCACCGAAATTCAACTGCCCCGAAGCCGGAAGTGCCAGTGACGTTTCGTGGTACCGCGCCTCTACGATAGCCGTCGGATTCTGCGGCCCACGCGGCTCACCCGCGAAGAAGAAGCCCTGGGAGTTGAAGAGCGAGCCACCCTCGGCGGACACCGCGCGCACATCCAGGTTGTACTCCTTGCCCTCGACGGTGCTCCCGGGGTTGACGGTCGCGCTGTATCCACCGTTGTTCACGGTCGCCGTCACGCCCAGCGACTCCCGCGCATCCTCGTTGGTCATACGCACGAGCAACGAGCCCTGCTGGATCGGCTGGTTGAAGTACAGGTGGATGAGCTCGCCCGGGCGGACCAGGTTACGCAGCGGGTGCATGTCAACAGCGGCGCCCCGGAGGCTGGCCACGTTGCTGCTCTCGATGCTCAGCGGCACGTTCTGCGGCCGCGAGTACGGCAGGCTGATGAGCCGCGTGGTGCTGTTGGCCACCACCTCGGCCCCATAGTACGTGTTGACGTAGCCACCGGTCTCCGGGACGCCGTCACCGTTGGCGTCGATGGGCGACACCCACAGCCTGTACTCGCCGTTGCCGTTGCGCAGGCGCGCCAGCTCAGAAGCGCTCGGGATGCCCGTGAAGGTGAGCAGGCCCTGCTCGTTCGCGGTCGCCTCCACCACCACGGAGCTCACCATCGACGAGGACTCATCGCCGTTGGAGATGGCACCCGCCGGCGTGGCCTCCAGCGTCGCCCGAGCACCCGCCGCGGGACGGCCCTGCGGCGTCACCACCAGGAAGTTCAGCGTGCCGTCCAGCCGCGCCAGGGTGATGGGGCCGAAGCTCGCGTTGCCGTTGTTGATGGGGACGTTGCCCGCGGACGACGGAACCTGCGCCGTCGCGCGCAGCGTGGCATAGCCCGCCTTGGAGAACGTCAGCAGCACGTGCGAACCGGCCGGGACGTTCTTGTAGGTGAAGTTGCCCTTCGCATCCGAGACGGTCGACACCGGCTCCGCCGAGCTGCCGATGGTCATCTCCACCGTGACCTCGGTCAGCGGCCGCAGGTCCGTGCTCAGCACCTGGCCGGACACCGTGCCCTTGGGATTGGCTGGCGTCACCACCGTCACAGTGTCCGGTTCGCGCACGCCGTCCGCGATTCCGTCTCCGTCCGCGTCAACCAGGTCGTCTCCACAACCGAACGCCAGGAACGGAACCACGGCCATTACCAGATGCTTCTTCATCATCCCCGCCTTGAAAGAAAAGTCCCCAAGTATCGCCGCCTCAACACTTCATGAGGCGTCAGCCGGACACTCTCCGACACTTGCCCGTTCCGTCAAGAAGCCCCCCTGATTCAAGGCGGGTTCTCATCGGCCGAGACGCCCGTAACCGGGTGTGTCACGGATCACTCGGAGAACCCCGTATGCCCTCATGGACATGAGTCACCGTTGACCCGATGGCGTGACCCACCCGGGCTATCCCCGGACTGCTAGCGTGAGTCCATGCCGGATGTTTTGGATGTGAATGACCCATGTCTCGGCTGCGCCATCGTGCGCGGTGAAACACGACCCGTGGGAGGCGTCATCGCGCGCGCGCCGGGACTGGTGCTGCATGGCGTGGCGGGCCCCAGCCCCGTGCCCGGCTGGGTCGTCATCTCCAGCGCCCGGCACGTGCGCGCCTGGTATGACCTGGAACCGGACGCGGCGAGCGAGCTCGGCCCCTTCGCCGCCCGGGTCATGCGCGCCCAGCGCGAGGTGCTGGGCGCCGAACACGCCTACGCCTTCGCCATTGGCGATGTGCTGCGCCACTTCCACCTCCACCTCGTCCCTCGCTATTCGCAGACGCCGCAGCGGCTCTGGGGCCGGGCCGCCTTCGACGCTCCCGCCTCCGACCACCTCCCCGCGCAGGAACTGGAGGCCGCGGCGCAGGCGCTCGCCGCCGCGCTGGCGGGCTGAAGCCCGGGCCCAGGGCCACCCTCACGTGATAGAGACAGCGGCCTCCCCTCCCGTCGAGAGGTGCCGCCTTGTCGCCCGAGCCCCGCAACCGCGTCCTGGAAAAGATGCTTGAGCGGCTCTACGCCGCGCTCGCATCCGGCCCCAGCCTCAACAGCCGGCCGCACAACAGCCGCCAGCGCGTGGACCTCGCCACGCTGAGCCGGCTGGATGGCACCGCGCCCCACACCTTGCTGGCCGCCCTGCTCGGAGAGAAGGCCCAGGCCCGGCTCGTGGTGAAGCCGCCGCCTCCCGAGGCTCGCCCGCGCAAGGGCTCCGCCCAGGCCCGCGCCGCTCGCGCCCAGGACGACGATGCCACGGGGACGGATGCCGACGACCTGCTGGACGCGGCGCCCACGGCCGCGCACGCACTGGACGAAAACCACGTCCCTTCCCGCGACGTGGCTTCCGACGCCGCGCTTCCGCTGGCCCCCCCCCAAGGGCCTTCCCGCCACGCGCGTCCCGACAACGCGCCTCCGCCGGATGAGGCCCCCGCGCCTTCCCGCGCGGAGGAGGAACAGCAGGACCTGCTCCGCAAGCTGGCCACCATCGTCGAGGACGCCCGTACCTTCGAGCAGGACACCGGCGCGCACGTCCTTCACGTGGGCTTTCCCCTGCTCCACCTGCCACCCGGCGCCAAGGACAAGCGCGGCTTCGGCACCCGGCGAATCCTGGCCCCCATCGCCTTCATCCCCGTGCGGCTCACGCTCAAGAAGGGCCGCGTGCCGTCGGTGGAGCTGGAAGGCGCCGAGGCCGGCGTGGACCGCGTGGCCCCCAACACCGCGCTGCTCGCCTGGCTGGAGCAGCAGACAGGCCAGCGGCTGGGCGACCTCTTCGCGGATGAAGCGGGCGAGGACCCGTGGCGCGAGCTGAACGAGTTGGTGGCCGCCGTGTGCAAGGCCATGGAGCTGCCCGCGCCCGCCCCCTTCACGCCGGAAACCCTCCTGGCCGCCATTCCGCGTGGCGACGATGCCCAGCCCCAGGCCGCCATCCTCCCCAGCGCCGTGCTGGGGCTGTATCCCCTGTCCAATCAGAGCCTCGTGGACGACATGCGCGCGCTCATGGACGGAGAGCCCATCTCCGGCCCGCTGGAGAGCTTCCTCCGCGTGGATGTGTCTCTCGGCCTGCCCCCGGGACACGGCGGCGGCGAGCCCAACCTGGAGGGGCTCAAGCGCACAG
Source organism: Myxococcus sp. CA005 (assembly GCF_006518205.1). Classification (NCBI taxonomy): domain Bacteria; kingdom Pseudomonadati; phylum Myxococcota; class Myxococcia; order Myxococcales; family Myxococcaceae; genus Myxococcus; species Myxococcus sp. CA005. The sequence goes on from NZ_SRLV01000029.1 coordinate 33,252, forward strand.
GCGAGGAGCGGCTCGTCACACTCGCGGACCCGTGCCAGGCGCGCGCGGTGCGGCTGGCACGCAGCAGCCGGGGGCTCGTCATCCATGGACCTCCGGGCACGGGCAAGTCGCAGACCATCGCCAATGCCATTGGCGACCACCTGGCGCGCGGGGAGCGCGTGTTGCTTGTCTGCGACAAGCGCACCGCGCTGGACGTGGTGAAGCACCGCCTGGACCATCTCGGCCTGGGACACCTGTGCGCCGTCGTCCACGACGCCCAGCGTGACCAGCGCGACCTCTACATGGGCATCCGCGAGCAGCTCGACACGCTGCCGGAGACACGGACCGACGCGGCCGTGGCCAAGGAACTGGCGCGCATCGACACGGAGCTCCAGTCCCTCCATGACGAACTGACGGCCGCCGACCGCGCCCTCTCCGAGCGCCCCGACGGAGGCACCGCGCCCTCCTTCCACGAGCTGGTGGGCCAGTGGTTCTCCGTGGAAGCCCCCGCCGCGCTCACGCCCGCTGTGTCGAGCCTCGCCCACGCACGGCTGGGCGACGTGACGCCGCACGAGCGCGAGGTGCGCGAGGTGCTGGAGCGCGGCGGCAAGGAGGGCTATCCGGAGAACCCGTGGCGCGAGGCCCTGGGCGGGGAGCTCGCCACGTACCTGGCGACGCCGCTGGCCACCTACCGCGAGCGCCTGAGCGCTATCGACAGCGCGGCGCGGGACGCGGATGCGCTCGTGTCACCAGACGTGCCTGTCTTCGGCGCGGACCCTCAGGCGGAGGGCGCGGCGCGCGGCGCCTTCGCGGAGAAGCTGGCACCACTGCTGGAGTCGGCCCGTCCGGACGTCCTCGCGCGCTGGGGCTCGGCGACGCCGGACGCGGTCCAGGCCGCGCGGATACAGCTCGACGGGCTGGCGACACAACGACAGGTGCTCGCGGAAGGGCCGCTGGACGCGGAGCTGGCGCTGGTCCACCGCGAGCAGCCGCAGGCCTTGAGTGTGCTGGCCACCGCGATGGCCGCGCTGGGCTCGTACCTGGACATCGCGCGCAAGTGGTACGCGTTCTTCTACTTCGCGCGGAAGGCCGGGGCGCGCCGGGTGCTCCAGCAATTCGGTCTGACGCTGAGCATCCTCGCCGCGGAGCGCGTCACGCGGTTCTTCACGGGCGTGAAGGCCCGCGCGCTGCTCACCGAGTACCACCGCACCACGCTCGTCCCGGGCGACACCGCGACGCTTACCGACGACTCCTTGTCCCAGACGCTTCGCACCCACGCGGCGCTCTTCGAGCTGCTGCAGGAGTTGGAGCGCACGCCCTTGCTCGCGTCGTGCCGGGACGCGGTGCGGGCAGCCCTGACGGCGGACGCGGAGGCTCGCGCGGCGCTGCTGGCGGGCCTGCGGCTGTCCGCGGCCCGAGGCGACGCCGTCGCGCGGCTGGAGGCCCGGCTCACCGAAGCGGGGCTCTTCTCCGCGTCGTGGCTCGACTCGCGCTCGCGTGGGCTGCGCTCGGGCGAGCGTTTGGCATCCGTCACCACCGCCCTGGTGTCACGGCTCCCCACCGTGGAAGGTCTGTTGCGCATGCGCGCGGTGCTGACGGGCATGCCTCCGGCGCTGGAGTCCGCCGTGGAGCGGCTGGCACGCCAGGGCGCGGAGGCCGAGGCCGGCTGGCGCGCGGTGTTGAAGGCGACGCTGGCGGCGGAAGCCTCCGCGCGACTGAAGGCGGCGCCAGCGCTCCAGCACATCGACGCCGAGCGCGTGCGCACGACCCATTCGCACTACCGCGTGCTGGAGGAGAAGAAGCGGGTCCTCGTGCGCGACGCCCTGGTCCACCGCTGGACGCAGCGCCAGCGCGAGCGGCTGCTCGCGGGCACGGGCGGCCGGCTCAACGGGCAGGGCGCGGAGCTCCGCCGACGGCTGATGCTGCGAGGAGAGCGCGCCCTGCGCGTGCGTCAGGTCATCGCCACCGGGCAAGGCATCGAAGGGGGCGACCCGCTCTTCGACGTCCGCCCCGTGTGGATGGCCAGCCCGCAGACCGTGGCGCAAATCTTCCCCCGCCGCCCCATCTTCGACGTCGTCATCTTCGACGAGTCCTCGCAGTGCCGGCTGGAGGAGGCCCTGCCCGTCCTCACCCGCGCCCACCGCGTGGTCATCGCCGGTGACCCGAAGCAGTTGCCACCCACGCGCTTCTTCGAATCCGCCGTGGTGCAGAACGCTGAGCAGGAGGCCGAAAGCGAGCAGGGCCTCTTCGAGGAGCAGCAATCCGAGGTGGAGGACCTGCTGTCGGCGGCGCTCAACCTCGACATCGACCAGTGCTACCTGGACGTGCACTACCGCTCCCAGAACGCGGACCTCATCGCCTTCAGCAACGACCACTTCTACGACAAGCGGCTCCAGGCCATTCCCGCGCACCCGTCCCACAGCGTGCCCCACGCGCCATTGCGGCTGCTCCCCGTGGGCGGCACCTATGAGAAGCGCACCAACCTGGTGGAGGCTCGCGCCGTGGGCTCGCTGGTGAAGGAGTTGCTCTCACGGCCGCAGCCGCCGTCCATTGGCATCGCGTGCTTCAACCTCACCCAGCGCGACACCATCAACGACGTCCTCGACGAGATGGCCGCCAGCGACGCGTCCTTCGCGGCGCGGCTGGCCGAAGCGCGCGTGCGCAGGGGCTCGGGTTCATTCGAGGGGCTCTTCGTGAAGAATCTGGAGAACGTCCAGGGCGACGAGCGGGACCACCTCATCATCAGCACCACCTACGGCCCGGACCGGCACGGCCGCTTCTACCGGCGCTTCGGTCCGCTGGGCAGCGCGGGCGGAGGCCGGCGACTCAACGTGCTGGTGACGCGAGCGCGGGAGCAGATTCACCTCGTCACCTCGATTCCGCGCGAGTCCTACCAGTCCGCGCCCCCCGTTGAAGCGGGCCGGCAGCCCAACGGCGGCTGGCTCCTCTTCGCGTACCTGCGCTTCGCGGAGGCCTTGGAGTCGGCCTATGCCCAGGACGCCCAACGCGAGCCCGAGGACACCGTGTCCGAGGCGTCGCGGCCCGCCGAGACAGCAGAGGTGTTCGTGAGGCCCACGGACGCGGGCTCGGCCTTCGCGCAAGCCCTGGCAGGACATCTGGCCACGCAGCACCGCGTGTCCTCGGAGGTCCACTGGGGCAATGACGGCTTCTGCGTAGACGTCGCACTCCGGCACCCCACCCGCCCGGGCGATGTCACCGTCGGCGTGCTGTGTGACGGCACGCGCTACCCCAAGGCCGCGGACCGCGTGGAGTGGGACCTCTTCCGCACGGGCGTGTTGGAAGGCCAGGGCTGGCAGCTCGTGCGGATGTGGACGCCCTCCTTCTTCCGCGACCCCGAGGGTGCCACCACCCAGGTCCTCCAGGCCGCGGGCGACAAGCTGATGCGCGAGCCTTCCGCCTCGCCTCAGGCGGCCATGTCCGCGCGGGGCGTGGTGCACTGAGGCGAAGGCGACGTCACTTCGCGTTCGCCTCCGGCAACCACAACACGCCGAGCTCCAACTCCACCGCTTCAAAGGGCTCGGCGCGGACGCGCTCGTCGTCTGACCACGTGCCCAGTTCGAGCCACCGTCCCCCGCTCAGCCGGAACACCTCCAGTGTCCGCGCCTGAGGGTCCACGAGCCAGACGTGCCCGACGCCCTCCCGCGCGTAGATGCGCCTCTTGCTCGAGCGGTCCACGGCCGCCGTGGAAGGCGACAGCACCTCGCAGACCCAGTCCGGTGACAGCGTGAAGTAAGGCGTATCCGGGACTTCCGGCATCCGGTCGCGGCGCCAGCCCGCCAGGTCTGGCACCAGGACATCCGCGCCGAAGTGCAGCTCCGGCTCATCCAGGAAATACCAACCTCCAGGCCCGCCGCGTCCCCGTTCGAAAGGGCCGTACAGCTCACCACCCAGCCGGGTGGTGGCCCGCGCATGTCGACTCGTCGGCCTCGGCTGAGCGATGAGCTCCCCGTCGATAATCTGCCCCACCTGGTGTTCCGGCAGCGCCACCAGGTCCTCGTAGGTCGCCGGGCGCTTCGTCTCGTGGCCCATTCCCGTGTCCCGTTCCTCTCTCACCGTGATGGCCGACAGCTCCTGAATCATGGCCCCCGCATCCCCGGAGTGGAACCCCACTCCTCGTTGCATGTCCAGGCTCGACGTTACCCATCAGGTCCGACACCCAGCTACCAACCCATAAGCCCCCATGGACCTCTCACCCCAGAGAGGGAAGAATGCTTGGCGTCCCATGCGTTCCTCCCGTTCTTTCGCGTTCGTCCTCTCGGTGTTCCTCCTGTCCGCGCCCGTGCTCGCGGACAACAACGCGGATGAAGCGGACATCGCGTTCGAGCTCGGCAACGATGCCTATTCCAAGGGGCAGTACGCCGAGGCGTTGCGCTCCTACTTCACCAGCTACCGCCTGGTGCCCAACCGGAACGTCCTCTTCAACATCGCCCGCTGCTTCGAGGCGCTGGGCAAGTTCAACGAGGCGTACCGCTACTACAACGACCTGCTCGCCGAGGACTTGCCCAAGGAGGACGCCGCCGAGGTCTCCCGCTCCGTGGACCGGCTCCGTCCCAAGGTCGCGCTGGTGCGCGTCACCTCCAACCCCAAGGGCGCTGACGTCTACGTGGACCGCATGGACCTGGGCAGTCGGGGCCGCTCTCCACAGACGCTCGCGCTGACGCCCGGCCGTCACAAAATCATGGTGAAGAAGGAAGGCTACCGCGCTGCGGAGGCCACGCTCACCCTGGTGCGCGGCCGTGAGACGGACCAGACCTTCGACCTCACGCTCATCACCGGCGGCGTGGAGGTGACGGGCACGCCGGAGGGCGCCGAGATTCGCGACGCCCCCAACGGCAACATCCTGGCCCGCGTGCCCGGCCGCGTGCGACTGCCTCCCGGCCAGCGCGTGCTGCACGTGCGCGCCCCCGGCTACGCGCCCAGCCAATACGTGGTGGATGTCCCCGCCGACGGCAACGTGCCTGTCGCCGTGGCGCTGCGTCCCCAGGACCGGCCCACCGGGCGGCTCGTCGTCACCGCCAACCGCGACGGCGCCACGGTGCGCGTGGATGGCAAGCCCGCCGGCTTCACCCCCACCGTCGTCACCCTCCCCGAAGGCGAGCACACGCTGGAGGTGGAGAGCCGCGAGGTGCGGCCGCTCCGCCAGACGGTGAAGGTGGTGGCCGATGAAGAAGTGAAGGTCCACGCCGAGCTGCGCTACGCGCCGCCTCCGGTGCGCGCCGCATCGAAGAGCCTGGTCGCCGTCGACGAAGCGCCCGCCTCCACCACCGTGCTCACACAGGAGGAGCTGCGCGCCTTCGGCTGGCGCACCGTCGCCGAGGCCGTGGCCGGTGTGCGCGGCTTCTATCTCACCGACGACCGGACCTATACGTACATGGGCGTGCGCGGCTTCTCCCCGCCGGGCGACCTCAACACGCGCATCCTCATCCTCTGGGATGGCCACTCCATGAACGACGTCTGGGCCGGCCAGGGCTTCGCCGCCCGCGACCTCAGCGTGGACATCCAGGAAGTGGAGCGCATCGAGGTGGTGCGCGGCCCTGGCAGCGCCCTGTACGGCACGGGCGCCTTCTTCGCCGTCATCAACGTGGTCCCCCGTGAATCGCTGGGTTCGGACAAGCACCTGGAAGTCACGGGCGCGGTGGGCGCGCTCGGCACCACCCGGGGACACGCCGCCGCGTCGTGGGAGGACGGCAACCGGTCGGTGCTGGTGAGCGCCGCCGCCTTGACGTCCACGGGCGCGGACACCACCCGGCTGGGCTCCAGCGGTCCCATCATCACCGGGCTGGACGCGGAGCGCGCCGCCGGTGGCTCCCTCCGGGCCCGCGTGGGCGACCTGTCCTTCCAGGCCCAGTTCAACGTGCGCACCAAGGAGTTGCCCACCGCGCCCTACGGCACCGTGCCCGGCACGGAGGGCAACATCGTGGAGGACATGCGCGCCTTCGCCGAGGCCCGCTACGAGCGCCAGTTCACCGAGCGCTTCAGCCTGTCCGTGCGCGGCGCGTTCGACATCAGCCGCTACGAGGGCACCTACGTCTACCCGGAGGAGGACGGCGGCGCCCGGACCGAGGGCGGCGCGGCGGACTGGCTCACCGCCGAGGCACGCGCGCGCATCGGCCTGTTCGAGGGCAACGTCTTCACGCTCGGCGTGGAAGGTCAGGCGCAGCTTCGCGTCCGGCAGGACGCCGGTGATTTGCCCTTGGAGACACAGGCGCGCACGCTGGTGTCCGCGTACCTGCTCGACGAGTGGAAGATCCACCCACGGCTGAGCGTGTCAGCCGGCCTGCGTCTGGACAAGTACGTGGACCTGGACAGCACGCCCATCACCCCGCGCCTGGCCGTCATCGCCCGGCCCTACGAGCGGGGCCTCACCAAGCTGGTGGCGGGTAACGCCTTCCGCGCGCCCAACGTCTACGAGCTCTACTACGCGGACGGCATCTCCCAGGGCGCGGCGCTGAACCTGCGGCCGGAGACCATCACCACCTTCGAGCTGGAGCACTCGCACGACCTGACGGACGAGCTGCGCCTCACCGTCGCGGGCTACCACAACCGCATCTCCAGCCTGGTGCAGCTCACTGCGGAGGACGCGGCTTCAGGCGACTGCGGCACCGCCGCCTGTCTGCGCTTCATGAACACCGACGGCACGACACTCGCCTGGGGCGCCGAGGCCGGCGTGCACTGGCAGCCGGGCCGCTGGCTGATGGTGGACGTGAGCTACTCCTACGTGACGCTGCGCAACGCCTCGGAGGAAGTGGCCAACGCGGCGCCCGCGCACCTGGTGGCGGGCCGGATGATGCTGCCCATTGGCGCCGGCGACATGCGCGTGGCCACCCAGGCCATCTACCAGAGCGCCCGGCCCACCGGCCCGGGCGGCGCGGACAGCGGCGAGGCGCTGCTGGTGGGCTTCGGCCTGTCGGGTGACTACGGCCCCCTGCGCTACTTCGCCGGCGTGCACAACCTGCTGGACGCCCGCTACTCGCTGCCGGTGTCGGACGAGAACTCCATCGCCCCCGTGCCCCAGTACGGCCGCACCTTCACGCTTCAGCTCACGGGGACTTTCTGACGTGACGGCCGGCGCCACCTTCACCTTCATCCACCCCGGGCATCCGCTCTACGCGGGCGAGATGGAGCTGCGCTTCCGCGTGCTGCGCGAGCCGCTCGGCTACACCCGTGACGACGTCGCCTTTCCCTTCGAGGCGGACAGCCTGCACCTGGTGGCGCACCAGGAGGAGGGGGTGCTCGGCTGCGTCCTCTTCAACCCCGAGGATGCCCACGGCGGACGGCTGTTCCAGATGGCCGTGGCCTCCCACCTCCAGGGGCAGGGGCTGGGCGCCCGGCTGGTGCGTACGCTGGAAGCGGAGCTGGTGCGGCGCGGCTTCACCCATGTCCACCTGCACGCGCGCGAACCGGCGGTCCCGTTCTATGAGCGACTGGGTTACGCCGTCTTCGGCGCCCCCTACACCGAGGTGGGCGTCCCCCACCGCAACATGCGCAAGACACTCGGGGCCTAGCGGACCTACGAGCGCCTAAACCGCCTCGATGAATCCCCTAAACACCGGAGCGTTTGTTCCGATGAAAGGGGTGGTGATGGGGCAGCAGCCATTCAGACTGACGCTCGGGCAGATGGAGGAGCGGCGACTGTTCGCCGCTTCGCTGCTGAAATCGGGTTGGCGCCCAGTGGACGTAGCGGACGAGTGCGGCGTCACCCGAGGAGCGGTGTCGCAGTGGTGCAAAGCCCTCGCGCAAGGAGGCGTCAGGAGGCTGCGGCGCAAGCCGCATCAGGGCCGGCCCTCACGGCTGAGCTCCTCGGAGTGGAAGCAAGTGGCCCGAGCATTCAAGGCCGGCGCCGTTCGGGCCGTCTTTCCCACGGAGCGATGGACCCTTCCACGCATCGCACGTCTCATCGAGCAACGCTGGGGCGTGCGGTACCACCCGCGCTCCTTGTCGAGGCCACTGCATCGGCTGGGGTTCTCCGCGCACCGCCCTCGTCCCCAGGCTCGCGAGCGGGATGATGCGCTCATCGAAGCCTGGGGAAGAAGAGACTGGCCTCGCATCAAAAAGGGGCTCGAAGAAGCAGGAGGACGATTGCCTTCTTGGATGAGACGGGTCACACGTTTCGGGCCCGCCTGGGCACCACCTGGGCGCCGGTGGGGCAAGTCCGAGTCCTCAAGCGTCTGAGCAGGCGCCGTGAGGTGTCCAGCGTCGTGCTGCTGACGCTGCCCCGCGGGGGCGTGAACGCCCCAAGGTGTTCGCTCGTCACTTCGTCGGCGCTGTCCATGACAAGGAAGTCATCGCCGCAATGCGGTACTTCCGTCGGCGCCTCGGACGCCCCCTCGTCATTATCTGGGACCGCCTTCAGGCGCACCGTTCCAAGGCGGTCAGCGCTTGGCTGCGGCGACACGCTCGAGCATGCCGGGCTCCATGTTTAGCGGACTTGCCGAGGCGGTTTAGAGATGCCGCTTGAAGTAGCGCGCGGTCTCCTCCCACATGCGCTCGGCCAGCACCGGGTCGAACACCATGTGCGGCATGCCGCTGAGGGGCAGGAACTCGTGGGGCTGGCCCGCCCGAAACAGCGCGTCCGAAAGCTTGAGGGCGTGGAAGAAGAGGACGTTGTCGTCCGCAGTGCCATGGATGAACAGGAGCTTTCCCATGGGCTGGTCGGCCTTCACGTGAGTAAGGAGCGAGGCCTGCTCGTAGGCCTGGGGGTGCTCGTCGGGTAGGCCGAAGAAGCGCTCCGTCAGGTGTGAGTCGTAGTCGCGCCAGTCCGTCACTGAGGACACGGCCACCGCGGCCTTGAAGACGTCCGGGCGGGTGAGCACGGCCAGCGCGGACATGTAGCCGCCGTTGCTCGCGCCAGTGATGCCCACGCGGCTCAGGTCCATTTCCGGCACCTCGGCCGCGAGCGCGCGCAGCGCGGCCACCTGCTCGTCCAGCAGCAGCCGGGGCCAGTCGTACTTCGGCTTGCGCAGCTTCGCGTCGGCGGTGGGCGAAACTCCTCGCCCGTCCAGTTTCACCACGATGAAGCCCTCGTCCGCGAGCCACTGGTTGGTGAGGTGCTGCTGCATGCTCTGGTACACCATGGGGATGCCGGGCCCCGCGTAGATGTCCACGATGACGGGCAGCTTCACGCCGGGCTTCGCGTCGCGAGGACGCACCAGCGACGTGGGGTAGCGCTCCTTGCCCACGTACCGCACCTCCACTCGCGGCTGGAACGGCGGCTCCATTGCCACCGAGGGCAGCTCGCCCACGCGAGTGCCGTCCGCCTTCATCACAGTGGTGTGACGCATGCGCCGGGGGCCCTCGGACGTGATGGCCAGCAAGCCGCCCCGCTTGGACATCCGGGCCAGCTCCAGCGCCGGGCTCTCCGAGGTGACGCGGGTGGGCCTCCCGCCCGGGCTCAGGCGCCACACGTAGCGCTCGTCGGAGGTTGGGCCGCCGGTGAAGTAGACGGTGCCGTCCTTCTCAACGTAGCCCGCCATGTCATAGAAGCCCGCGCCGGGCGGCACGAGCGAGCGCACGAACTTGCCCGAGGCGTCGCGCAGCTCCACTTCGCCAGCGCCGTTGCGCTCTGTGTACCAGAGGAAGCCGCTTCCATCCTCCAGCCAGTGGGGGAACGTCTGGTGCAGCGTGAGCCAAGCGTCGTCCCTCTCCACGAGCAGCGTGCGCGTGCTCCCCGTCCTCGGGTCCACCGCGAGCAGGAGCTCCTCCGTCTGGAGCCGGTTCTGCACCAGCACCGTCAGAGGGCCCTTCGCCGGCCAGCGCACCGTGGCGAGGTAGGGATACTTCTCCACGTCCCAGCGCACCCACGTCGTCTTGCCGCCTGTGATGGGGATGATACCCAGGCGCACCCGGGCGTTGGCCTTGCCGGCGCGCGGGAAGGCGAGCCGCCGCGCATCGTTCTCCGGGTGGAGCGCGTCCGCGATGGCGAGCTTCTCCACGCCGCTCGTGTCGGACTCCGTGTAGGCCAGGGCCTTTCCGTCCGGGCTCCACCAGTAGCCGGAGAAGCGCATCATCTCGCTCGTGGCGATGAACTCCGCCAGCCCGTGGCTCTTCTCCTCCGTGCCGCCCTTCGTCACCTGGTGCTCGATGTTCGTGGCCAGGTCCAGGCGATACACGTCATGCCCCCGCACATAGGCCACCTGGGTGGCATCGGGAGAGAAGCGCACGTCCATGGCGCCGGGGCCCGTCTTCAGCTCCGTCACCTTCCCGGACGCGCGCGTGACGATGTACTGCTTGCCGGACAAGCCCACGAGCAACTTCTCGCCGTCCTCGGACAGGGCATAGGAGCTCAGGCCCCGCGAGGACACACGCGCGGGCTCCTGGCGCGCCTTCGGCTCGACGGCGAGGTTCTCCCGGGCACGCTGCAGAAGGCGCTCCGCGGTGAGGTGCTCGCGCGTCTGTCCCGTGGCCACGTCGAACGCGTGGAGCGCGAGGGCGCGTGAGCCCTCCGGATTGCGCAGGAAGAAGAGCGTCTGCTCGTCCGGGGTGAAGCTCGTGCCCATGGGACGGCCGATGTTGAAGTAGCGCGTCTCCACGAGCTGGCGGATGAAGCCGTCCGACTTCGGCGCCGCCTTCGGAGTGGGCACGGACTTGGGCTGGGCGAGGACTGGAGCGCTCAGCAGGACCAGAGCGGTGAGGAGGATTCGCATGGGGGTGTGGGAGGAGTCACCGGAATGATGGCTCATAACGCGGCGAGAGGATGGCATGGCCATGTTCCGGGAGAGTGAAGAGCCCATCGGCTTGGAGGGCAACGTGGCGCGTCAGATGATTGGCGTTGACCATGACAGTTCCATGGCACAGCCGCGAACGGGGAGAGCAATCGTCCGTAAGTGGCCAGTCCTGCTCGAACTCCCGCGCCCCGATGCAAGCCGACTCGTGCCCGTCGGCCTGCACGGCGTCACCGAGAACGCCCTGTGCCACCTGGGCCCTCGCCAGGCCGAGGCCTCTCGACTGAGCCTGGGGTCCGTGAGCTTGCTGTTCGTGCCAGCCGAAGTGACGCTTCCAGCGGGCCGCCTGCTCGAGGCAGCGGGCGGCGCAACCCGCGTCATCTCGCTCACGGGTGACTGCATCGGCTATCTGGATTCGCCCGAGCACGTCCGGAATCGGAGCGGTGAGAGTCAGCTCCAGTACTCCTGCAAGCCAGGACCCGATGCTATGACAGACGCATGACGACGCTGAAGGAGTGGCTCCTGGCGGTCATGCCGTTCACGGCGCTGGTCCTGCTCTGGCGCTTCTCGGTCTCGCGCGAGAAGCGGCACACCCAGACGCTCTACCGCGCCATCGACGAAGGGGCCGTGAGCGAGGTCCAGGCCATCCTCTCGAAGCAGGCCTTCCCGAACCTGCGCTCGGTGGTCGTCGCGAGCGCCATCGTGAGGGCCGTCGAATCCAGACAGGTTGCCGTGCTTGACTTCCTGCTCAGCCCCGAGCTGAAGCCCGTGACGCTCACCCAGAAGCTCGATTCCTTCCTTCACGACCAGGCGATGAAGGGTGGCTGGAGGGGCGTGGTGCTCTGGCGCTCGCGGAACTCGCACCTGTTCTTGCCCTGGAGGGACCTGAGCAAGCGGGACAAGCTCCGGCTGAGGGCCATGGCCACCCGCGTCGTCGAGGCGGAGCCCTCGAAGGTCTTTCTTCGCCACGACGTCCGAGGATGGACCGTCGCCTGAAACGACGAAGGGCCCGTGCGTGTGCACGAGCCCTCGTGGAACGTCACCCGCGCGAGGCGAGGCCCTCGCGCCGCCGCTCCCCCAGGGTCATCGACTGGACGCGGGCTGCAGGAACAGCAGGTAGTGGTCCGGAAGGCCGTCGTACTCGGACACGATGGAGTAGCCCGCCTGCTGGGCGGCGGCGACGAGCGGCGGGCGCATCGCCCGAAGGTGCGTCACCGCGATACGGCCATTCGGGGTGAGGGCGAGACGCAGCCTGGTCAGGTAGGCCACACGGTCCGAGAGGAAGTGGTCCACCTCGGAGAGAAGGATGAGGTCGTACGCGCCGGGTTCGAGGCCTGGCTCGTCCGGTTCCACCTTGCGCACCACGACGTTCTTCCGCTCGGACATCCGTGCGCGAAGCCGCTTGAGGGCCTCGTCGTTGATGTCGGTCGCGACCACCTGTCCCGCCGGACCGACGGCCTCCGAGAGTCGCTGCGTGAAGTAGCCCAGGCCCGCTCCGACATCGGCAATCCGCTGTCCCGGCGTAATTCCCAGCGCGGCGATGAACCTGGCAGGCTGACGGGACTGGTCATACGAGGCCTGCACGCCTTCGACCCCTCCGAGGCCATGGAGGTCGGCGGGCTGCTCCGCCGCGGGGGCCTCCGTCGGCGTCCGGGATGGCTCGGGGCGCTTTTCCTCTCCGCCCTCGGAGCGACATCCGCCTGTCGCGGCCGTCACCAGACAGAGCAGCAGCCGCGCGAGACGACGGGGCGTTGCATGGGCACGAAAGAAAGTCATTCCGGGCGACCTCTTCGGAGGGGGAGGAGCAACGGGTGCTCCTTCGAGGATTGCACCCCCATGCTGGCTCACGGCGTCAGGGGAATCCACTCCGACGCCGCGACGAGCCCGCCCGTGGCCACGTCCAGCGCCGCGAACTGCGCGCCCTGCACGCCCACGCGCCGGTTGATGCCGACGGTGACGGGCGGAGACACGCCCGTGTCGAAGTCGCGCAGCGCCTCCAGGTGCTGCACCAGGCTGGCCCGCGTCACGTCCGCGCCGGTGCGCGTGAGGGCCTCCACCAGCCCCCCGTGCCGCCGCGTAGGCCCCGAGCTGGAAGGCCGTGTGTCCCGGCTCCAGGCCATGCCGCTCCATGAACGCGGCGAGGCCTGGGGTGGCCCTCGTGCCGGGGCCAACCTCGCACATGCCGTGGGCAAGCCCTGGTGCTCCACAATCGCCCGCACCCCGGGGGCCCCCCTTCACGTACGCCAACACCCGCCGCCTGCCTCCACACCTCACGACACGACGCCCTGACGGAGATTCATCCGGGCACGGAAATCTGGGTCAAGTACTGAGGCGCGAGGAGGAACGATGACTCGCCATCTATGCGCCGTGCTCGGCGCGTGCTCGGACGCTGACAAGAAGCCCTCGGGCACGCTCCAGATCACAGGATGTCAGCACCGTTCTGCTGACGTCACGAGCCGGTCACAGCCACGGTCACGAGGCTTGCCTGGATGCCCACCCCTCGGGGTGCCGACCGCCCTTCGGCCCTTGCACCGTGCGCAGATGTCTTTGGACTTCGCGTTCTCCAAGTACTCCGCGTGACCGCATGGACAGGACTGCCACCTTCTTTCGATCCCACCCGACGATCCCAGCCGTTTCACGGCAGCTTTCCCGTGTCATGACAGTCGATTGCGCTTCTCGCTTCGGGGTCCTTCTCATGGCCGATTCCCGGACCTCCAGTCTGGTGAGTCGACACCCGATCAAAACCCCATGCCCCCATTCCGAAGTCTGTGGATCGCGGCCGCCCTACTGATGGCCGCCTGTGGAACGCCTGAGCTCGCGCAGCCCGACGACGTACAGGATGCGACGACGGCCCAGGGCATCTCCACGCTCTCCGTGCGAGGAACCACCAGCGCGAGCGGTCTGGCCATCACCGCCCTCTCCATCCCCACCCCCGTCGGTACGGCCGCCGGAGATGTGCTGGTGATGCAGCTGAGCAATCGCGAGGCCGTCGCCGCCGTCGCCACCCCACCCGCTGGCTGGACGCTGCTGCGCTCCGAGCAGAGCGCCTCGGCCATCAAGTCCTGGCTCTTCCTCCGCGTGGCCAGCGCGGCCGAGCCGAGCAGTCACACCTTCACCCTCGACCTCGCCAGCTCCATGGCGGCCACCCTGGTCGCGGTGTCGGGCGCGGATCCGCTCCAGCCGATCGACGTGCACGTGGGCCAGAAGAATGGCAACAGCGCGAGCCTCGCGCTGCCCGTCGCCACCACGTCGTCCGCGAACGGCCTCGCAGTGTGGTTCTCGGCCCAGGTCTGGGGAGGCGCCGCGTGCCCCGCGGTCCACACCCCTCCGACGGGCTTCACCGAGCAGCTCGACACCTGCCTCGTCTCGTCGTCGCGCGGCGTGCTGCACAGCGCCGCCACCTCGGAGCTCGGGGCCGCAGGTGCCCAGCCCGCCTTCACCGGCAGCTCCACGCTCCCCAACACCAACATCACGCACGCGGTGGTGCTGCGTCCCCTCCAGCCGCCGGCGACCGGGGAGATCACCCTCGTCGGCACCACGCACGCGAGCGGCAAGACGGTCACCAGCCTGACCCTCTCGACCCCTACGGGCGTCGCCGCCGGTAACGTGCTGCTGGCGCACCTTGCGAACCGGAACCAGATCGGCGCCGAGATCACCCCGCCTGCAGGTTGGACGCTGGTGCGCACCGACATGAGCACCTGGAGCATCCGCGGCTGGGTCTTCGTCCGCGTCGCCACCGCCAGCGAGCCCGCGAGCCACACTTTCCAGAGCGCCATCGCGAGCTACCTCGTCGGCAACCTCGTGGCGTATGCCGGCGTCGATCCGGCCAACCCGATCGACACGCACGCCGGCAAGAGCAACAGCGGCTCGACGGCCTTCACTACGCCGCAGCTGAGCACCTCGACCGCGGGCGGGGCTGCCGTCTGGTTCGGCGCGCAGGCGTGGACCGGCGCCGCGTGTCCGACCCCGGCGATCGAGCCCCCCGTGGGCTTCGCCGAGACCTACGACACCTGCCTGGTGTCCTCGTCCCAGGGCCTCGTCTTCAACGCCGCCTTCATGCCCCTCGCCGGTGCCGGCCTCCAAGGACCGTTCAACGGGAGCTCGACGTTCGCCGAGACCAACGTCGCGCAGGTCGTCGCCCTTCGCCGCGCCGAGGTCGCGCCGTCCTCGGGGGTCGCGTTGCGTGGGAGCTCGCACCACAGCGGCCTGTCGATCGCTTCGCTGTCGATCCCCAAGCCGTCGGGGACCGAGGCCAACGACGCGCTCATCGCGCGGGTGACCGTGCGCAACAACATCTCCGCGACCGTCACGCCGCCCGCCGGCTGGACGTTCCTGCGCTCGGAGCAGAGCGCCTGGGCCATCCGCACCTGGATCTTCTACCGCGTCGCGGGCGCCTCCGAGCCTGCGAGCTACGCGTTCGAACTGGACGCGACCACCCACATGGCGGGGAGCGTGGAGGCCTTCAGCGGCGTCGATCCGGTCCAGCCAATCGACGTGCACGCAGGCCAGAAGAACGGCGACTCCGCGTCGTTCACCGTGCCCGACGTGGTGACCGGCAGCGCGGGTGGCCTCGCCGTCTGGTACGGCACACAGGTCTGGCCGGACGCCACCTGCCCTGCCACCGGCATCGAGCCGCCGCTCGGCTTCACCGAGGCCTTCGACGCGTGCCTGGGTCACACCAACGGACTGCTCTTCAATGCGGCCTACCGGTCGCTCACCGCGCCGGGGCTCCAGGCGGGCCTCTCCGGCAGCTCCGCGTTCGTGCAGACCAACACCGCGCACGTGATCGTCCTGCGCGCCGCCAACGCCCCCACCTGCATGGCCGGCGACACGTACGCGAGCACCTTCACGCTCCAGGGCACCGTGACCGCGCCGGAAATCGTGGAGCCCTCGGGCCTGGCCGCGAGCCGCGTGGTCGGCAACGCGCTCTACGTGCACAACGAGGACACCACCGCGATCGTCGCGATCGACACGCTCAACGCGAGCACGATCGGCACGTTCAACGTGACCAACGTGACGCCGGCCGACTGGGAGGACCTCGCAACCGGGCCCTGCCCGAGCGGCTCGTGCATCTTCATCGGTGACATCGGGAAGTGGAGCGCCAACTTCCCTGCGGGTGGCAGCCCCACGTCGTTCACGATCTACCGCGTGCCCGAGCCGGATCTCGCCAACGGCCAGACCTCGGGGGGGCTCGTCGCCGAGGCCTTCCCGTTCGTCTATCCGGACGGCGCGAAGGACGCGGAGTCGCTGATGGTGCACCCCACCACCGGGGACATCTACGTCGTCACCAAGAACGGGGGCACGGGGCAGAGCGGCGTGTACAAGTTCCCCCAGCCGCTGACGCCGGGCGTGCAGGCCACGCTGATCCACGTCCACACGATCCAGCTGCCGCTGAACGGAGACGCCAACTTCTCGGCCGCGACCGCGGCGGCGATCCACCCATGCGCGGATCGCTTCCTCCTTCGCACCTACCGCACTGTCTACGAGTTCCGTGCGACGCCGGGACTTGGCTTCGAGTCGGCCGTCTTCGCGACGCCCGTCACGCTGACCGACACCACCGAGGGCCAGGGTGAGGCGATCGAGTACGAGGCCAACGGCGCGAGCTACTTCACGATGAGCGAGAGCCCCTCGCCCTTCAAGCTCAAGCGCGTGCCCCTGCTGTAGGACCGCGTCGACACGCCGAGGAGCAAGGCCGGTCGTGGGGCACGTCCCCATGGCCGGCCTTGCTGTTCCGAGTTGGGAACTCGCGCTCGGTGCCGCCGTTCACGCGGTCGCACACACGGCGTCCCGCCTGAGGCCCAGGCACACCCGCGGGCCGGAGCATGAGCACCGGTCCCCGCGCGCATCGCCGGGCCTGATGCCTCTCCTCGGACGCGACGTGCAGCACGGAGGTCTCCGCGTCAGACTCCTTGCGAACCCGCGGGGCAGCTGCGCCCGCTGCGAGGGAGTCCATGCGATGGAGACCATGGCCACGGCGCTGCGACGCTACTTCGACGAGAGCGGCTTCGGAGAGGACGGCGGGTACGCGTCCGATTGGGTCGACTTCAAGCTCGGCCCCCTCCCCTTCCCGCTCCCCAACACCGAGGCTCGCAAGCGCGCGGTGCGCTTCCACGATCTGCACCACGTCCTCACCGGCTATCGCACCGACCTCACGGGCGAGTTCGAGATCTCCGCGTGGGAGATCGGCGCGGGCTGCGGCGACTTCCACGCGGCCTGGGTGCTCAACCTCTCGGGCATGACCGGGGGGCTGCTGACGGCCCCGGTGCGCACCTGGCGCGCGTTCGTCCGCGGGCTCGACGAGCAGTCCACCTACGGGCGCGACTACGAGGCGCTGCTCGAGCGCAACGTCGAGGACCTGCGCGCGGAGCTCGGGATCGGAGCGGGTCCCCACCGAGCGGGCCTCGGCGCCGCGCTTCGCTTCGCCGCAGCGATCACTGCGGGCGCAGTGGTCGGCTCGCTGATGATGCTGGTGCTCGTCTCTCCCATCACCCTGGCGCTCTGGTGGCGGGGCCGAAGGGCCAAGGCCCAGGCGCTGGCCGCCGCGCCCTGAGGGACGCCGACGCGCCGGACCGGACGCGGGTGAACCGCGCTGACCCACCACCTCGCCGCGCGGGCGCGTGGCGTTGAACCGCTTGGCGCTGTCGTGTGACGTCAACTCGTACGCCAGCCCACCGAACAGCGGCGCGCCGACTGCGGACACCAGCACTCCCCAGCCGGCGTACTCGCTACGGATGAAAGCGCTCGCGACGACGCCGAGGGCCACGCCGACGGCCACACCAGCCAGCATGCTCCACCAGGCGCCGGCTCCGTCCATCCAGTGGCCCACCGGCAGCGAGCCGGCCACCAAACCCGCGGTGGCAGCAAAGAGGCCACCCAGGCCCCCGAGGAAGGAGCAGAGCATGTTGACACCGCACGTGCCGCTGATGACGAGGATCCCGGTCGCGCCCAGGAAGGTGCCACCAACCGCTCCCCCAAGGACGCGAGCACGAGACGGGGCAGGTTCACGCTCAGCAACCCTTGGTCCGCGTGACGCGTGTCTTCGAGCTGCAGGCCCGATGGCTCGAGCGTCACGGGGGGCCTCTTCCGACACCTGCGCCGCGCCCTCGTCCTGGGGCAACGCCTGTGACTCGGCTCGCGCAGCCATCGGCGCGAACACCATCGCCACGGCCACCATCATCCATCCGCTCAACGGCATCGCGTGCACCAGGCTTCCCCGTGGGACGCGAGTCCATTCGCGCATCAGGACCGTTCAGGTCCAGACAGAATCGCGAATCGACACAGGCGCTCGAAGACATGGTGCGATTACCGCAGTGCGAACGGCCTGAGCCGCTTGAGCTGGGTTGCGGTATGTCTACCCCTCAAGCACCAACATTGAGCGACCCTTAGGCTCCCACACGCCGACAGCTACCCTGCCAGGTTCCAGGCTTTTGAGTGACTCGATGTCTCCACTTTCACGTAGATCAATGGGGAAGTCCGCGCGCACGGGGCTCCCAAGGTCTTGATCGGTGAGGATGAGGGAGTCTTCGACCGCGTACAACGCAATGCTCTCCTCGTCGACCCAGCAACCCGGAAGACCGATGCCGTTTTCTGCATCCAATTCGTCCGCAGTGAGGCGACCTGTTTCTTCTAACGAAGGCCACGCAAAGACGCGAGCAACCTCAGGATCGTCCGGGTAGGGGGTTACGAGGAGCTTGGTGCCAGATGGATTGAAGCCCGCGATGACAGGATCCTGCCCAGCCAGAATTTCTTCAACGCGCAGTGAACCACCAGCGAGTTCGATCTTGTAGGTGCTGGTTCCTGACTGCCCCATCGGCAGCTCCACGAGGAGCGTCGGTGATGATGGATGGCGGGTGATGAACGCGGTCGCATCTTCAGCCGCCACCTGAACGTCGTCCAAGATCTTCCCCGAAGCGGGATCGATCAGCAGGATACGGTGCGTGCTGTCGCCAGGCGCCGTAGCGATGATCAGTTCCTCGACACATGCAGCAGCATCACAAACGAGATCAGGAACCACAACTGCGTGGTCACCTACGATGAGCAGGTTCTTCCCGTCTGACAACACGAGACGTTCGAGGCCGCGGGCGGCGAGGAGAAGCGTGGCATCGGTGTCGTAAGCGGCAATCACATCAAGATTGCTGTTCAGTAGCCTGACTGCACCCTCCTTCAAGCACGCGTAGCGGTGCGGTTCTGGAGCCGTGCCTGCGGGAATCAGGGTGATTGGACCCGCAATCATATTGACCAATACCGGAGAGTTGTTCACCCGAATACTGTAAGCGCTCCGCAGTGATTCGTGCCTCAAACGTTTTTGCCGGGGATGCCAGCCAGCAAGATTCGAAGCTCGGAAGGCCTCGCGGACTGTTACATTGTCTGCGCTGGGGACTTCCCGGGTCTCCGGGCGATACGAGACGATGGCCGGACGCGTCGCCGTCCTCCATCCGGACCCGGTGACTGCACGCGCAGGAGTTGGCGAGGTGGCGCGAGAGCTCCGGGAGTGGGGGAACCATGAGGCCCCGTTCCGTTGCGCCTTCGCGCTTCTCTCCGCAGCGGAGGGCCTCGAGCGCTCCGCCGAAGACGAGGCCCTCCACGCCGCCGGGTCCACCGCTGCGGACCTGCCGCCCCGTCTACGCCAATGCCTGCACGGAAACGCCCTTTGTCGCCTGTAGGGATGCCGGCAGCGGAAGGCCCAAGGAGGTCATCGTCGAGCGACGCTTCTTGGCCGCGCGGCCCCGGCGCCGGGGCCCATCCCTCCGGGGCCCCTCACCCGGTCCTGCGCTCCGGGGCCTCGGCGAGGAAGCTCTCCGCCGAGTCGTCCAGCTCGTCCATCCACTTGCGACGGTGCGGCGTGGCGCGGGTGCCGGTGACGATCGACGTGAAGGTGCGGTCGCGGTAGCCGAGGATGTCCTCCTGCTTGTCGCGCAGCCACTGCTTCAGCAGCTCCGCGACCTTCTCCACGCTGAAGCCCGGGTAGTCGGTGCGGTCGAGCAGGTCCCGGATGTAGGCGGTTTGGAAGTCCACCGCCCCGAACGAATCCTGGATCCCCTCCTCGCGCTCGACCCACGCCGCGATGTCCGCCTCGCGCTCCTCGGCGGACGGCAGCGCGGTGCGCCCCATGATCACGTCGCGCACCAGCCATGCCTGGGCGTCGAACATGTTGAAGGTGTAGTACTGGTCCTGCATCCCCAGGTAGGCGAGCTCCGGCTGGCCTTGCCAGAACACGCCCTTGTAGAGCCCCGGCGGGTAGAGCCGGTTGTGGCTCTCCAGGCGCAGCGCATTGGGAAGGAAGCGGTACTTGTGCTGGTAACCCGTGCACAGGATGACCGCATCGAGCGTCGCGGAGGTCCCATCCGCGAAGTGCGCGCGGTTCCCCTCGAACCGCTTCACCAGTGGTACCTCCTTCATGCCCATGGGCCACCTGAAGCCCATGGGGGCGGACCGGTAGCTGATGGTCACCGACTTCGCGCCCAGCTTGTGGCACTGCACGCCGATGTCCTCGGCGGAGTAGCTGCTCCCGATCAGCAGGAGGTTCTTTCCCGCGAACTCCTCGGCGCCGCGGAAGTCGTGCGCGTGCAGCACGCGACCGGGGAAGGAGTCGATGCCCTCGAAGAAGGGCACGTTCGGCGTGGAGAAGTGGCCGGTTGCGTTCACCACCCGGTCGAACGACTCCTCGCGGACCTCGCGCTTGGCGAGGTCGTCGACCACCACGGTGAACTTCCGGGTCTCCTCGGACCAGGAGAGCCAACGAACGATGGTGTTGAACTGGATGTACTTGCGGACATCGCACTTCTCCACCCGCCCGCGGATGTAGTCGTAGAGCACCTCGCGCGGCGGATAGGACGGGATCGGCCGGCCGAAGTGCTCGTCGAAGGAGTAGTCGGCGAACTCGAGCGCCTCCTTCGGACCGTTCGACCACAGGTGCCGGTACATGCTGCCGTGCACCGGCTCGCCGTAGCGTCCCAGGCCGGTCCTCCACGTGTAGTTCCAGAGCCCGCCCCAATCCTCCTGCTTCTCGAAGCAGACGATTTCCGGGATCTCCGCTCCCTTGCGGGCAGCGGATTCAAACGCACGCAACTGGGCCAAGCCGCTGGGGCCAGCTCCGATGATCGCGACACGAAGAGCCATCTGGACACACCTCGAGCAGGGGAGCTGCCCGGCGCACCTGAGCGCCGGCGACCGTCCCGCAGGTTCATGCACGTGGGCGCACGCGCCCCATGCACCGGAGTCCGTGGACTCCGGGTGGATGGAATGCCGAGCGGCGCAGAGGCCGGGGCAAGGAACGTCGGACGCGAGCGAGGGCGCCATCGACGCAGGAGCGTTTCGCACACCTGAGCGCGCGAAAACGGATTCCTATGGGGTCAAACCTTCACCAGACTTGGCCGTGGATGTCAACGCTCGAGCTGCCTTGCGCCCTGACAGCGTCCGCTCGTCCGCCCGCTCGCCCTGCAAGCGCACTCTTGGTATCTCGACCGTCGACCACAGGGATGCGCCATCGCTCAGCCAGCGCACCGACGCCTTGGGGACGGCGTCACCACAGCGAGAGCTCGGTCAGACTCAGCGGCAGCCCGCCGTTGTCGGTCTTGCTGCGCAGGCGGATGTAGCGGGCGCTGGTCGCGGGGATGAACTATCCGACGATGCCGTCCATTTCAAGCGGGCCACCACACGCGCTCAGAAGCAGCGCGGAGATTCCAACCCGAAATTGCGCATAGCAGGCTCCCGCGGAAAGCGCGCTCACCGCGACCCGGCCGACGTTCTCCTGGCAGGCCGCGCAAGACGCCACGGGCGTCACGTACCAGCAATTGCGCATCGATGGCGGAGCCGCCATCACCCTTGGAGGGAGCGTCACCTCCCATGTCCTGACCGCCGACCTGTCACCGGGCGTCCACTTCGTGATTGTCACCGCGTGTGACCGCTTCGACCACTGCGGGTCGACGCCGGTCCGCTCGTTCGAGGTCGTCGGAACGCAGCCCACCGCCCCGGCGCCCCTGGCCCCCACGGGAAGCACCTATGTCGCCACCCCTCGACCCGAGTTCTCCTGGGCGCCCGCCACGGACGACGTGGGCATCGATGACCAGGAGTACGCGATCTCCGATTCGGACTCGGTACTCTACCTGGAGGAGCTCCTGGACTACGTCGAGCACACTTGGTTCGTGAGGGCGTGCGACCTGGCGGGAAACTGCACGGACTCTCCCAGCCAGGTCTTCACCATCCGGCCCTACATCAAATGATGCAGTGAGCAGGACGGTGCCACCTCAGGGAAACGCGCTAGTGAGACATCCGTAAGCACAATCACGTACGCGTTTCCCTCCAATCCAAAACCAATCCCATTCGCTTGACAGACAATGCAAGGAGGAGCACCTTGCCCGAGAGCTGACTAGCCAGCTAAAGCAGCAAAACAATCAATCATTGGGGTCGTCATGAGCCTGTCGCCATTCAGCACCCGTGAAGTGGCCGCGCGCCGCAGGAGCCGTTCTCTTCTCACGTTCGTGCTCACCGGGGCCGTGGCCCTGGGTGTGACCCTGCCTGGCGTGAGCCACGCAATCCCTGGCGGCAAAGGCTGGCAGGGAAGGTACACGCTCACCATTCCCACCGGCCAGGTCGACCAGTTCTTCCACTACGCGTGCCCGGCGGCCTACCCGGTCGCCACGAGCGGTGGGTTCCTCCCCAACCTCGCCGCCAAGATTGGAATGGTCGTGCTCGGTGATGGGCCCCGTCTGGACATCACGCCCGTGGGCTACAACGAATGGGCCTGGATCATCGGCTGGCCCAGCGGTGCACGGGCGGGGTCGACCATCAGCTTCGACATCTACTGCGTCGCCGGGCCCGCCTGAGCAACGACGGGTCCGCTGTCCTCAGGGCGCCGCGGGGTTGTCCCAGACGCTGGTGAAGGCGGCGCCGAAGTAGATGCGCGCCGCGCCGCGGTCATCGAAGGGCACCGGCGACATCGCCGCGAGGCAGGAGGTGTCCGGCGGCGCATGAGGGTTCTGGATGAAGCTCGCCGTGACCAGGTGCCCGCAGTTGGGGTTGCCCGGCAGCGTGGTGGGCGAGTTGAAGCCGACGCTGTGCCCCACGGCGCTCTGTCGCTGAAGGCGGCACTGTCCATGCCCTGGCTGTCGCCGTGGTCGGAGAATTCGAATCCGGCATCCCAGTTGGGTGGCGGACGGAAGTCCTGACCGCCACCGGCACCGCTGCGGTAGCGGGCGCTTTCCTGGCCGAGGTCGTCGTACGCCGCGCGCTTTTCCGGGTCGGACAGCACGGTGTTGGCCTCGTTCACCTCGGCCATGCGTGCCGACGCGTCGGCTTCCTTGCTCACGTCGGGATGGTATTTGCGGGCGAGCTTGCGATAAGCCTTCTTGATCTCGTCCGCTGTGGCGCTTTGTCGACGCCCAATATCTTGTCATGGTCCTTGAACTCCATGCACCAGCTCCTGATCCGCCGCCCGGTCATCGGGCGTGCGGCAATGGGAAACACTCCAAGGGAGACGCTTTGGGGCAGCTCGTAGGCCGATACCGCATCGCGATGGTGCGGGGGCGTGGAGTGCCAATGTCTCTAGATGGAGATCAACGTACGCGATTCAAGCGTGCCGGCAGCGGGATGTCGCGGCGCCTCAGAGCAAGGGCACGCGCGTGTCGAACTTGGCGCGGTGCGTGGCGAAGAATGCCTTCACGTTGCGCACGTTGGCGTCGTGCGTGAACAAGCGCTGGGCGAGCGCGTGGTAGGCGGGCATGTCGTGCGCGTGCACCACGAGCACGAAGTCCGGCCCCGGCGACACGCGCCAGCACTGCTGCACCTGGGCATCGGCGACCACACGGGTTTCAAAGGCCTGCAGAAACTCCGCGCCCTGCTGATCCAGCGTGATCTCGACAATGGCCGTG
This sequence comes from Myxococcus sp. CA005, assembly GCF_006518205.1. NCBI lineage: Bacteria > Pseudomonadati > Myxococcota > Myxococcia > Myxococcales > Myxococcaceae > Myxococcus > Myxococcus sp. CA005. The sequence goes on from NZ_SRLV01000029.1 coordinate 56,782, forward strand.
AGCCCGTGCCCCTGCAGTTGGGCGAGCCGGTCGGGCTGCAGCAGGGCCACCTGCTTTTCGATCAGGCCGAGCTCATGCAACCGCCGCACGCGCCGCAGGCAGGTGGGCGGCGAGACGTGGACCTGCTCGGCCAGCGTCTGGTTGCTGGTCGAGGCGTCGTTTTGCAGCAGGTTCAACAACTGCAGATCGATGGCGTCGAGCTCGTCTTTAAGTTCCATAAATAATAAGAATTTGAAATCTAATTTCATCCAACTCTTATTGCGAAATATTATTCCGAAATGAGTTGAAAAAATAATCAGAAATTTCAAATCGCTCTGCGCACCATCGCTGACATTCGGGGGCGCAGCACGGCCCCATGGTTCAGCAGTCGGAAGATTCGGATCTGCCCCCAGTAGGAGCAATCACCATGTGCGGCATCGTCGGCGCGGTTTCCCAGCGCAACATCGTTCCCATCCTCGTCCAGGGCCTGCAGCGCCTTGAGTACCGTGGCTATGACTCCTGCGGCGTGGCCGTGCACGAGGCCAGCATGGGCAACAACCCCATGGGCGGCCTGCACCGCGCACGCAGCACGGCGCGCGTGGCCGAGCTGCAGGCGCAGGTCGATGCCGAACATCTGCAGGGCGCGACCGGCATCGCCCACACGCGCTGGGCCACGCATGGTGCGCCGGCGGTGCACAACGCGCACCCGCATTTCAGCCACGGCCCCAACGCCGCGCCTGCCGAGACCGACCGCGCTGGCCGCGTCGCGCTGGTGCACAACGGCATCATCGAGAACCACCAGGAGCTGCGCCGCATGCTGCAGGCGCGTGGCTATGCGTTCTCGAGCCAGACCGACACCGAGGTCATCGCGCATCTGGTCGACAGCCTGTATGACGGCGACCTGTTCGACGCCGTGAAGGCGGCCGTCGCGCAACTGCACGGGGCCTATGCGATCGCGGTGATGCACAAGGACGAACCGCACCGCGTGGTCGGCGCGCGCGCCGGATCGCCGCTGGTGCTGGGCGTGGGCGTGGGCGAGAACTTCCTCGCGAGCGACGCGATGGCGCTGGCGGGCGTGACCGACCAGGTCGTCTATCTGAAGGAGGGCGATCTCGTCGACCTGCAGCCCGGCCGCTACTGGCTCGTCGATCACGACGGCCAGCGATTGAGCGAGGCACAGCGCCCCGTGCGCACCGTACACGCACACAGCGGCGCGGCCGAGCTGGGTCCCTACCGCCACTACATGCAGAAGGAAATCTTCGAGCAGCCACGTGCGATCGCCGACACGCTCGAGGGAGTGCAGGGCATCGTGCCCGAGCTGTTCGACGGCCTTGATGCCGACGGCAGCACCCGCACAGCCGCGTGGCGCGTGTTCAAGGAAATCGACTCGGTGCTGATCCTCGCCTGCGGCACCAGCTACTACAGCGGCTGCGCGGCCAAGTACTGGATCGAGGCCATCGCGAAGCTCACGTGCAACGTCGAAGTCGCCAGCGAATACCGCTACCGCACCAGCGTGCCGAACCCGAAGACGCTGGTAGTCACCATCAGTCAATCCGGCGAAACGGCAGACACCCTGGCCGCGCTGCGCCATGCGCAGAGACTGGGCATGACGCACACGCTCACCGTCTGCAACGTGGCCACCAGCGCCATGGTGCGCGAATGCGAGCTGGCCTACATCACGCGCGCCGGCGTCGAGATCGGCGTGGCCTCCACCAAGGCGTTCACCACGCAGTTGGCGGGCCTGTTCCTGCTCACGCTCGCGCTCGCGCAATCCAAGGGCCACCTGAGCCAGGAGCAGGAAGCGCAATACCTCACCTCCATGCGCCATCTGCCCGTCGCACTGCAGGCCGTGCTCGCACTCGAGCCGCAGGTCATCAGCTGGGCCGAAGATTTCGCGAAGATGGAAAATGCGCTGTTCCTCGGGCGCGGCATCCACTACCCGATCGCGCTCGAAGGCGCGCTCAAGCTCAAGGAAATCAGCTACATCCACGCCGAGGCCTACCCCGCAGGCGAGCTCAAGCACGGCCCGCTCGCGCTGGTCACCAGCAGCATGCCGGTGGTCACCGTCGCGCCGCACGACGAGTTGCTCGAAAAGCTCAAGAACAACATGCAGGAAGTGCGCGCGCGCGGCGGCGTGCTCTACGTGCTGGCCGACGGCGACTCGCAGATCGAAAGCGAAGACGGCATCCACGTGATCCGCATGCCCGAGCACTACGGCGCGTTGAGCCCGATTTTGCACGTCGTGCCGCTGCAACTGCTCGCCTACCACACGGCCGTCGCACGCGGCACGGACGTGGACAAGCCGCGCAATCTGGCGAAGTCTTTGACCGTGGAGTGAGGGGCTGGAGGGAGTGTTCGACGGTGCTCCCGGCAAGGTGGCAGTGACAGCGCCAAACTGAAGAGCCGCCATTGCGACCGTTGACTTCAGAGGGATGGGGCCCTGTTGAGGGGGAGGGAGGGTGCAGAGGGGCCGAGGAGGGCCGCAGTCTGGCGCCTGGAGCGAAGACGCCTTCCGGCACCAGCGCATGGTAGTGAGGCGTTACTTGCAAGGCCGAGCCGAAAAATTGCGTTCTTCGTGGGGTCGAGTGCTACCGCACCCAGCCCACGAAGCCCTGAAGCTCTGGTCCCACCTGCGATGCCGGCACGTCGAGCCGGATGCTGGAAGCGGAGAGCGCGGTCAGGGTGGGGCTGTTCTCCAATTGGACGCGTTCCATCACCAGGAGCGAATCGAAGGTGTCCGGCCAGCACACCTCGCTTGCCTGGGAGCGCAGCAGGACCGTCGCGGCGAGGACGTGTGCGTCGTCGGGTGAGAACGCGAGGACCATGAGTCCACCCAGTCCCGTTCTCGGCTCGATGCCCGGTCGCGACGCGTCGAAGTTCGCCTGGAAGAGCGCTGGCGCGGGCACACGGTCGAAGGCGCAGGAGCGAGGCTGTCCTGAGTAGGTCGTGAGATAGGCCACGGGGTGGTGCTGCATCCAGGCCACGTGGCGCAGGAGTCGGGTGTCGACCTCGGAAGGGGCATCCACCTTCCTTCCATCCAGCAATGCGGTGGGAACCCCGGCTTCCGGTGTCGATGGCAGCAGGAGCGTATGCACCCCGTCGGAGGAAACCGCACCGCGCGCGTGCGCGTCTCGTATGCCTCTTCCTGGCTCGAATTCGAAGAAGCGGCCGTCCTTCCCGACCTCGGCGGTTGCCTCACAGGAGAGCAGCGAGAAGGAGACGGTCCCTTGTGCGCTCCACCCTCGGGGGGTGAGCATCCCGTGCGTTGGACTCTCGAAGAGCCGCTCCACCTTGCCCGAACCCACCTCCACCGTGTGGACCTCCGCGAGCGGGCAGGGCCGCGACTCCGGACCGGTTCGCGCGAAGGACTCCAGGGAGAATGCGATCCGGGCGCCATCCGAGGACCAGAGGATGGGGCCCGCGCGGAACGGCCCCGGAGTCAGCGCGTGCTCGCGAAGGTCCAGCAGCATGCGTCGACCCGAGCCATCCGAATTGACGATCCACAGGAGGGCCCATCGGCCCGGGGATTCGTGCTCCTGCGCTTCCGGGCGTTCGACATAGGCCACCTGGCGCCCATCGGGAGAGATGGCGACGCCGCTCCATCCCAGCCCGTTTCCGTAGGGGCGGGTGGCCACCACCCGCCCGGTCCGCGTCAGTGCGTACTCGCTGTCCCCAGCAGGGGTGCGGACCCACAAGTCCTGTTTGCGGACCTGAAGCAGCCAGGGCCCTCCGCCCACGCGCCTGGCGGGCGAGGCTTCCTGTCCGGGGAGGGTTTCATGGGTTCGCCCGTCGGTGAGCAGGGATGGGCTCCGGCATCCTCCGGCGAGGAGCAGGAGCAATGCGGCTGTTCTCAACCCCCTTCGCACCTTGGATTCCAGTCTCACCGACGGCCTCGCTGACCAGGGGGAATAGGAGCCCCCGGTGGACATCGGACTTGAACCGATGTCCACCGGGGAGGGCCCACCGTCGCTCGCCACGGATGGACCCGTTTACTTCGGAGCACCTAGGGGATGACGGTGATGCTCAGGTCCGCGGTGTTGGTCGCATCATTGATGTCCACCGCGACCCGGTGGCATCCACGAAGGTGGTGATGATCCCAATGCTCAGCGGCTGCAAGACCACCGTCACGGTCAAGCTGGCGCTCGCGCCCAATGCCCCCAGATCACAGCCTACCGCCGAACCGTTGCGTTGGCAGCTTCCCTGCGAGGACGTCACAGAGACGAAGGTCGCCGCGTCGGAGCTCGGGCGGCATGGAATCCGGGTGAATGTGGTGGCCCCTGGAGCCATCCAGACACCGCTGGCGGAGAGTGTCGGACTCATCGAGGTCATGGGTCATGAGTTCCTGGCTCGCACGCCGCTGGGCAAGCCGTGTGGAATGCCGTCGGATGTCGCGGGCGTGGTCTCCTTCCTGTGCGGCGAGGACGCGGCGTGGATCACCGGGGAGACCCTCTCCGTCGATGGTGGAAACCACATCCGTGGCCTGCACAGCTACTGGGACATGCTGAGCCGCGCCGCGAAGTAGCAGCGCGGCTCTGAGTCGCGCGGCTACATCACGAGAAGCAGTCGAAGGACAGGCTCATACCCCATCGGGTCCCTGCGGAGGTTGGCGACCGGTGGCGAGACCTGCGCGTGCCCAGGCCGGCGTGGACGAGGCGGCGCTCGGTCCACCCCGGTGGGCTCCCTGGTCAGCGGTCGTCGCTGTCGCGGCCTGCGGAGGCCGGCACTGCCGGGGAGACTTCGACCCTATTGCCGGAGAGCACCCACCCACGCTGGCTCGGAGCGAAGCGCGGCGCGAGGTAGCCGTCGTTGATCTCCCGGGTCACCGCGAAGCGGTTGTAGGTCGTGGCCGGAAGGTAGAGGCACGAGCTGTCACTGTCCGTGCACTCGTCGCTCGGCGTCGCAGGGAAGCACTTCGCGTTGCAGGTGTCGATGTCGCCCTCGGCCGCCTGGATGATGCCGTCACCATTCGTGTCCGCGACGGTGATCGCCGCCTTGTAGGCCGCCACGAGCCGCTGCTCGAGGTTGGTCACACCCGGTTGGAAGGAGTCAAGTCGCTGGAACACGTTCAGGAACACCTCCCGCGCGACGCCGCTCGGAATGAAGCGCTGGCGGAACTCGCGCTGAGAGTCTTCCTCTGCGTCGAAGCGGTCCGGATCGCGAGGGAGGGACGGGTTGTCGCCGAACTCGATGGTCCGCTGCGGGTCCTTGTTGAGGCCGATCCGATTGCCCGGAACGATCGAGGCCTTCCGGCCGATCTTGCCTTCCTGATACGTGGTCGCCGGGTCCGTCGCCGATTGGTCGGGGAAGCCGCCGGTGAAGGGCAGTTCGTAGAGGGGGTGGATCCAGTTGGTCGTGTAGTTGAACTCCCAGTACTGGTGTGCGTCGGATTGCTGGAGCGAGTTGTACGCGCCCATGCTGAGCTGGAGCGGCACCAGGTTCGTGACACGGTCCGGGAAGTTGTCGGAAGCGCTCGGGGGGCGGGGCTCCTCGCCATCGACGGTGAAGAAGTTGCCGGGCACGTTGTTGCCACTTCCCATCTGCGCCAGCAGTGCGGCGTCGTTCGGGGTGATGGTCCCGTAGATCGCGCTGCCGTCCTGGCCCGGCTCGTGGACTTCCGCCACGCGCAGGTCGTGAATCATCCACCCCTCGTACCAGCCGCTCTCGTTGTTGATGACGAAAAGACCCGAGATGTCCGTGATGATGTCGATGAACGCTCGCGGGTCATTCGGGTCGACCGGGAGCCCCTCCTTGGGCTCCAGGACGAGGCGCACCGCAGCAACCGTCGGAAGATCGCAGTTGGCGCCCGTGGCGGTGAGCATCGCCGTGTTGTTGACGCCCGGGATGAGCGAGGTGAAGACGTTGGGCTCGAAGTCGTTGGTGTCGAGGAGGTAGTACTGGAACAGCTGACTCGGGCTATCGGCCTCGGAGTAGAACTGGATGGGAAGCGTACTGTGGGGTCGACACGCAAGCCGCGTGAGCTGGTTCTTCAGCTGCGTCGGCAGCGACGCCACGTCCCCGCGGGTCATGACCGCTGTCCCATCGGCGAGGAAGTTCGGGTTGCCGTGGCACTCCGCCGGGTGCTGGGGCGGGTTGCCGGGGCGCGGAGCGGCCTCGGTCTCGCACTCTGGCGGCAGCGAGGGGGATTGGGAGGAATTGGTACTTGCCTCCGCGTCGTCGCCGCCCACCAAGGTGCTGGCGAACCCCAGCACCGTGAGGCCGGCCGCGGCCCCTCCAATCCACAACCGCTTTCTCGTCTTCATGCCACCGCTCCTTTCGAACGCGCATGCGGGGCCGCAGCGGCCCCGGGCCTTCGCTAGCAAGACGCTCGCCAGCAGGCGCGGATGAGGAGCGAGGAGGAGGTCGTCGACGCCGGGTGCCGCTGCCGTCCCTGCGTTTGGCTCGGGGAGGGGAATCGGGTCGCCACGGTAGGGCACGTGCGGCAGCACCCGCTCCACCAGGTGCACCGCCGTTGGGGTGCGCCCACTACTCCTTCATCGGTGAGCAGAGCTCCACCAGGACGCCGTTGAGGTCTCTGACGTACGCCACCGTCTGTCCCCAGGGCTTCTGCTTGGGAGGCTGCGTGGCCTCGGCGCCCGCCTCCACGGCGCGCGTGTACGCTGCGGCCACGTCGGCGGTGACGAGTGCCAGTTCAATGGCCGCGGCCTCCTCCTTCGGTCGCAGATGGCGCACGGTGAAGCCATGCTCCTTCGCCGCGCCTTCCTCGACGAAGGCCAGGGCGGTGGTGCCTGTCTCCATCTCCGCATAGCCACCGCTCTCATGGATGAAGCGGCGCGCCAGCCCGAAGGCCTTCTCGTAGAACGCGATGGTGGCGCTCACGTCCGGTACGTAGAGGATGATGTAGCCGAGCTTCATGGGCGGACTCCTGTCGGTCAGTAGAACGTCTGTGTGAGCGCGTCGTCACACGGATGGCGCGAGCGTGTCTTGAAGAAATCGGACAGGGCTCAGTCCACGAGTGCGGTGGGGGACACGCCGGCCAATTCCCGCACGTCTCGTGACAGATGTGCCTGGTCCGCAGCGCATGAGAGGAATGGGGCCCTGTTGAGGGGGAGGGAGGGTGCAGAGGGGCTGAGGAGGGCCGCTGACGGGGCCGCCCGAGCGATGCTCCTGGCCGGTGGACAGGCCGCTCGAGCCCCCTTGGGGTACACGCCGGCCCAGGCCGCGCTCCCATCAGGTGCGTGGCAGCAGCCTTGGCCTGTTGGCTGTCTTGAGCCTCAACACCACACGGCCTGGGGTGGCCCTCGTCCCGGGGCCAACCTCGCACAGGCCGTGGGCAAGCCCACGTGCTCCACAATCGCCCGCACCCCGGGGCCCCCTTCACGTACGCCAACACCCTTGAGCCTGCCTCCACACCTCACGCAGCCGAACACGTCGAAGTCGAACGTCCTCCTGAGCAACTCGGCCTCCTGAGCAACTCGGCGAAAGTCCACTCGCGGTGTCCTCTCCTTCACCCGCTCCTTCCTCGCCGCTGCCTCATGCCCAGCGCTCGCCTCCTGCGCACCTGCTTGAGGGACGCTCGCGCTTCACGGGCGTCCACCGCTCGTGCGGACCGATGAACCACTGGGCCTTGGTCTCCACATCGGACCAGGTCGCGAAGACTCGGGCTGGATTGGCTCGCGGCAATGTGGCCGTGGTCAGCGCGCCAGGTCGGGGCAGCACGTTCTGGTTCACCCCGCCGGGAGCCGTCGGCGGGGGCGCCGTCGCGAGGCGCGAGACGAAGAGGCCCGGTGGTGTCGGAGCAAGACGCCGCGCCCCCCCGGGGTGCGCCGCGAAGGCTGGCGTCAGAGGGACGCGCCGCCCCAGTCTCTCATCTCCTCACGCCGAATCCGGGAGGCCTCGCGGACCAGGTCCTTGCAGGACATGCCGAGATCCTTCTCGGTGATGTTCCTGGCCACCTGCGGGAGGATGTTCTTCTCCTCGTCCGCGATGTGTCGCTTGACCACTTTCTCCAGCGCGCCGACCTTGGCCTTCACCGCGTTCATGTCGTCGCGCATCCGCACGATGTCACCCAGGAGCTTCGTCATCTCCTGGTGCTCCTGCTCCGCGTGCTCGATTTTCTCGTCGCCCACCACCCGCGAGGCCTTCGGGGAGCCCCAGCGCGCCTCGATGGTGGAGTGCAGCATGAGCGCCTCCGCGAGCTGGATGCACAGGTCCCTGCGGCTCGTGTCGTCCGAGGCGTTGCGGAACGCCAGGAACAGCGCGTCGACTTCGCGGTGCTGCTGAATCAACAGGTCGATGACCTCCACGGGTGCGCTCCTTTCAATGGGGCCGCTCCCCAACGGTCCGCATGCGCCCCTGCCGCGGCGGGGGGCTCAAAGAGCCACAGGGCCCGCCTCTCAAGAACCGACGAAACTTTCGCCGCGACCTCAGGAAAATGAAGGAAGTTCCTCGATGCGAATGCCCATCCCCCGGGCAGGAGCCTTCCATGTCGTGGTCCACGTCCTCGCATCCCGCGAGGGGCCTCAGTCCATGGTGCTGAACCCGCATGCGTCCAGAGGACGAAGGCCGTTGCTGAAGCTCGAGGAGGGCGTGTCGGGGCGGCATGCCTCGCACTCCCGCGCGAACGGGCGACGCGCTTCATGACGCCCCTCGCGCTCCCACCCCAACCCCAGTGAACCGGCGGTGCCCGCGTCACTCCGTGAGAAGCAGGAGGACGCGGACGCCCGCCCCAACCAGGACATCCCATGGGAATCGGCGGAATCATCGGTGGCGCGGCGGATGCCGCTCGACGCGCGGCGGAAGCGGCGAAGCGCGCGGCGGAGGCGGCCGCGAAGAAGGCCGCGGAGGCAGCCGCGAAGAAGACCGCGGAGGCGGCGGCGACGGCGACGAAGACCACGGAGCAGATTGCGTCGGTCGCCAAGAAGCACACGCAGGACGTCTTCGAGCGACACGAGGCGCCGGGCGACAGCGGGCGCGACGTGAAGCAGAAGGACCGCGAGACGGTGGGCGACTTCTTCGAGGACCTGAGGACCAAGGCGGGCGACGCGCTCAAGGACACGGCCCAGAAGGTGGGCGAGGAGCTGGGCAAGGCGACGGACGTCTTGGCCAACGGGCTGGACCAGTTGGGGCAGGCCATCCAGGACGCGCCGGCGCAGAATCCGGTGCAGGACTTCGCCCAGGACCTCGCCGGGGGCATCCTCCAGGGCGCGGCCGGCGTGGTGCGCGACTCGGCGAAGACCGTGGGCGCGGCCAAGGACGCGCTCAACTTCAACACGCAGGTGGAACAGCTCAAGCCGGGCGAGAGCGTCTCCGTGGGCCTCAATGCCGAGGTGGATGTCTACGCCGTCGGCATCACCGGCAAGGGTGACCTGACCGTCAGCCGTAGCGCCGAGGAGGGCGGGGGCTACACCGTCTCCGCCAGCGGAGATGTGGGTGCGGGCATCATCGGGAAGATGGGCGGCAAGGGGGCGGCGGACGCGAGCGCCAGCGTGTTCGGTACCGCGGGCGGCACGGTGGAGTACAAGTTCGACACCCTGGAGGAGGCCCAGCGCGCCGCCGGCATCATCGCGGCCAACGCCGCCGTGTCGGGCGCCTCGGGGCAGAACCCCCTGCTGGGCCTGGGGTTGAACTTCGTGCTGGGCGACCCGCGGTCGGAGCTGGCGGGCCTGCGCGACAATGTGAGCGCGGTGGAGTTCGAGCTGGGCGCGGAGGGGAACCTCGCGGGCGAGCTGGGCATGAAGGGCCTGCAGGACGTGCTCGGCGCGGGCGCGAGCGCGGGCGTGGACATCAACCAGTCCACCACGGCGCGCATCGAGATGGAGGGGGGCAAGCCGACGTCGCTGACGCTCACCCAGTCGCAGGGGATTTCGGCCGACGTGGGCGCGAACGTAGGCCTGGGGGTTCCGAGCCAGGGCAAGGGCGGCCCCAGTGCGTCGCTGCCGACGAGTGCCTCGGCCGGAGTCGAGGGGTCGCTCAAGGTGGAGCTGGAGCAGAGCATCGACCTGCCGGGGAACTTCAACCTGGACGACTTCCTGAGGGACCCGAAGAGCGCCGCGCAAGAGCTGGGCAAGTCGAGCGAGGCGAAGGTGACGCTCACCGACTCGCGCCAGGGCTCCGCGCAGGCGCTCGGCCTGGGCGGGAGCATGGGCCGCGAGGTGAATGTGGAAATCAGCGGCAACCTCGAGGACATCGCGAACAGCGGGGCGTTCACCAGCATCGCCAACGGCGACGTGGGGCAGGCGGTGACGCAGCTTGGCGGCAAGGTCGACATCAAGGCCACCGTGCAGGACAAGACCACGGTGAAGGGGGACATCGGCGTCGGGGTCCACGCCGGCGTGGTCGGCGCCGAGGCGGGGGTCACCACCGAGCGCACCACGGTGGGCGAGGAGCACGAGCTCACCGCCGCGCAGCTCGTGGAGCTGTACCTCACGCAGCGCTGGTCCGCCGGAGTCGCCAGCTGAGACCGGTCCGCGGCGAGGGCTGCTCGCGCCATGCGGTGCGCTCAGCCCTCGCCCTTGCCTCCGGACTCGTACTTCTTGCGCTTGCACCACAGTGTGGGCGCGTCGATGCCGAGCACCTTGGCGGCCTCGTCCAGCGTGGGCGCGGAGGCCATGACGCGCAGCGTGTGCTCGCGCTCCACCTCCTCCAGCGTGTGCGGCCCCCCCAGCGCCACCACCGAGCCCGCCGCAGCGGCGATGTGGGCCGGGAACGCCTGCGGCTCCAACACCTCCGTCGGCCACACGATGAGCGCCCGCGCATAAGAGGAACGGGGGCCCTGTTGAGGGGGAGGGAGGGTGCAGAGGGGCCGAGGAGGGCCGCCCGAGCGATGCTCCCGGCCGGTGGACAGGCCGCTTGAGCCCCCTTGGGGCGCACACCTGCCCAGGCCGCGCTCCCATCAGGTGCGTGACAGGAGCCGCCGGCCTGTTGGCTGTCTTGAGCCTCAACACCACACGGCCTGGGGTGGCCCTCGTGCCGGGGCCAACCTCGCACATGCCGTGGGCAAGCCCAGGTGCTCCACAATCGCCCGCACCCCGGGGGCCCCCTTCACGTACGCCAACACCCGCTGCCTGCCTCCACACCTCACACAGGCGAACACGTCGAAGTCGAACGTCCTCCTGCGCAACTCGGCGAAAGTCCACTCGCGGTGCCCTCTCCTTCACCCGCTGTCCCGAGCCATGGTGACGCTCCACTCGCTCCCACGCCTGCAGCGTCTGGCAGTGGCGGCCACCGTCGGCGTGGGCCAGCCCGAGGGCCGGTCCGCCAGCGAGCGCACCCTCGCCGCCGAGTGGCGTGTCTCCGTGGCCGAGGTGAGTCGCCTGCGCGAGCTGGGGCTGCGCCGACTGCGTAAGGCTCTGGAGAAGATGCCATGCCCGTAATCACCGCGACGAGGGCGGGCACGTGCACCGCCGCCGGGTGCGGTGGGCGAATCCGCAAAGGTGAGCTGTGCTGGTTCGAGTCCAGCATCGGCACTCGCCACCTGGAGGGGGACTGTCGCGAGGCTGACGCAGGAGCGCGTCCCAACCGCACAGCGACCTCGTGTGTCAGGTGCGGCCGTCGCGTCGGCGCCGGTCAAGGGTACTTGCGGGTGACGGAGCAGGGCACGCGGAAGACGTACACGGTGACGTGTGCGGTCGCCTGCGGGCCAGGACGCCAACGCAGCACCAACAGAGGGAGCTGAGCCATGAGCGGCCTGTCCTCCCTCTCCGATGTGGTCCTCCTCGAGCGGATGCTCGCCGCAGCCCGCCGGGGCCGTGTGCCGGAGGGTGAGCGCCGGGCCTTCGGCGCCGAGGCCCGGGGTCCGCTCCGCGAGGACGTGCGCTCGGGCAGAGGGGCGCCGTAGCGCAGCGTCCCCTCGCGGCTCTTGTCATGCCCTCAGTTATTTATTGCGAAGCGAGCGCTCAATCTCTACTGCTCGCTTGACGCGTGCCTGCGCCGCTTCGTCGAATGCTGCGGTGAGTTCGGGGTTGGCGACACACTCCGCAAGGCCCGCGAAGCGGATTGCAGCGGCGGCGTGCGCGAGCGCTGCCCATTCGGGCTTTGGAGGCGGCTCCTTAAACCGCCGCCACGATCCCGGGACGTGCAGAGGGACCGGCTTCCCAAGCGGGTCGAGTTCCTCTCCATCCCATTCCGCAGAGACGCGCCGCAACATTTCCCGAGGATTGCGCCCCTCCGCGAGAGCAGCCGCAGCCATGTCCGCGAGCCGGTCGACGACCGACACCGCCTCCATCTTCACTCGCCACGGATCCGGAACCGGGCTTAGTTCTGGAGGAGGCGAAGGCAGACCGAGGTCCACCGGCACCGGAACGTCGGGGAGCCGCAGCCGCCGCGGCCATATGTCTCGTATTTCTCCCCGAGCCATGAGCTTGAGAAAAAAGGAAATGAAGCTGTTGTCCACCGGCATGGTTCGCCCTCGTGTCAGTGTCCTGCTCACGTCGACACTGACCACGATGATGGTGCCGCGCAGCAAGCGCTAAGTGTCGAACCAGGAAGGCCGCCCCCTTCCGCCGGACGTGTGCCCCCCGGCGTAGGCAATGCGAGCCTTGGGGAAGGAGGCTGCCCGTCGCTCGTGGACCGGCCCGGCACGAAGACTTCCCGCTCGCAGCCATTCCGAGGACGTGCGCGCGGGCCACGGCTCCCCGTGACAAGCAGCGCACGACACCGCCGGTGCCGCTGAAACCAGTGTTTGCCCGCTCGAAAATCTCCACCGAAATTCTGGGACTCCTCCACCCGTGCCCTTGAGCGATCTCGGGGCCGATTAGGGGCTCCACTGCACTTGAACAGCCGTCTCTAAGTTACTGCAGCGCCGACAAGGCCATGGGCGGCGAGGGAGGAGTGTGTCCGCGGGCCAGCCGCTCTCGTACTTCCGCCCGGCCGTCAAACCTCCGAAGATGGAGAAATGCCCTCCATCCACTTCAAATGCGTTGATCATCTCAACCTTCACCGCGTTTCCGACGACGAATACGAAAGCGGGAACTGGGTTGTCACGCCGGCCGATGCCCAGCGGCTCATTGGAGGGATGCTCTACCTGCATAACACGAAGTCCGAGCGTTCCTACTTCGGCGGCAAGATCAAGTCGGCCCGCCAAGTGCGCACCAACGACCGCATCCCCGATCGTATCGTCTTCCGGTTCGTCCCGCTGTCTGAAGCCAGGGGAGTTCGCTGGAGGGGAATTGACCACATCAACGCCCATCAGAGCGGTGTGGTGGAGGACGAATAAGCCATTCCCATGATGAAGGAGGAGCGCCTGCGGCCTCTCGTCGTGCGCTGCTCCGAACTCCTTCACCGTCATCCTGTCTTCCTGGAAGTGCTCGGCTTCATATCAGGGGATGACTCAGGATCGGGACCTGCGTAGTGGAACAGTTCATTGGGCTGCCTCACTCGCGTCATCACTCCCTTGGCGAGTTAAGATAAGTGGCAATACGCTGCGGGCCGCAACTTAGTAATCGCATTTGAGAAGAACTCTCATTGGAGGCAACAATGGTGCCAGCAAAGAGCATCCGTGATGCTGCAAAGTGGATTCATAAAGTTGCGCTTGGGAAGATGAATCCTCCCGCTGGCTCTTCCCCAAGCAAAGGGTATGCAACATACACCGAATTCTGCCAACACTTCAAACTAGGCGATCCCCATAATAACCACTATATGGAGCAACTCCTACTGGCAGTAATGAAAGAATGCGCCCAACAAGGCTGGCCAGATTTAGCTTCACTGGTTATTCACGAATATGGCACCGGACAGCGCGAAGGACCTGGAGATGGATGGTACGAAGGGCACGGCTTGTGGATTGGTGATACTCCAACGTGGAAGCGTTACAGGGATGAGTGCTGGCGTCGTGCGACACAATTTACAATTCCGTGATCTGATGCGACTTGGTCACTGCGGCTTTTCCCCGAGGGAATTCAATGCTTGGGGAAACCGCCAAGCTCCTGAGAGAAATGTCTGAGTAGGACTCAAGGGCGCTCGACTGAGGGAACAGTCACAAGACTTTGTCTCTAAAGAGGCGGCACTGATGGTGCGACTCCTTGAGGCCCCTCGACGATCTCAATAAGTCCAATCCTGGTCCGGATGGCTTCGCAGATGGCATCAACCTGCTCTACAATTTGCTGCTGATTCTCTTCTGCTTCTTCCCAGTACTTCATGTCGACACCCTTCTTCTGTCGGCCCTTGTAGTAGTACGAGAATGCTTCCCGCCTGGATAGGGACTGTAATTCGCGGATTTTTGCGAAGACCTCTTGGGGGAAAAAGGGCTCGTTCTCCGCTATTACACTCACTGCTGCATTAAAAGCCTCGGCAAACTCCTTGTATCGTCGCTCTCGACGCTCCTCCTCCGTTTCGCGCACATCCACCACGTCACCGACTGGCCGGAGCGTCAGAGTCTTTATCTTCAAGGCGTGGAGCGCCTTCCATGTGTCGGCGTACAACTGAAACTCCTTCGCGAACTGCAGGTTATGCACTCGGTGCCTTCGTGAGTGCTCAGCCTCAAGGTTCTTTAGGAGAACGTCCGTGCGCTCCTTCAGCGCGTGAAGACGCTGCGCGGACTCCGCCTGCAGTGCTTGGAGTTCCCGCTGGATGGCGAGTTTTTCACGCTCAAGGATGCGGTTGGCCCAAACCTTCCCAAGCCAGTTCGACAGCCCAAGGATAAGGCCGCCCGCGCTGCCGATGGAGAGGAGAATGGACCAAGCCAAATCCCACGTTTCCGAGAACGTCATGGTCTTCGAGTGCCTCCAACCGCGTGTGCGGATATAAAGTATCACATTGATGCGACTATAGGCGGCAGCACGCTGGGCTCGCCGCGTATGCAGTGAGGGTGGACCCAAGCCCATAGCGACTACTTGGCCCCATATGGCTCAGAAAGTGCCCCTCCCCTACCCCTATAAGCCCGGAAACCGGACACACCTGCACAGCGGTGCGCGCCGTCCCCAGAATTTCTAGTGAGATTTTCGCAGGGGCTATCGTTCCTCCGCTCCGCCCGATTCTTCTTAACCCCCGGCACCGCACCACACCGCCCCCCACCCATGTCCTCTCAAGCGCCCGCGTGATCGGAGGCAGTTTTTTGGGGTCTTGACGTTATCGACATGAACCTGTGCGGCATGACCGCGAGGCTCTTGCGACCCGAGCCCCCACCCCAGCCTCACCATACCTTGTCGAACTCCGCTGCTATTCCTGGCATGGTCTCGTGGGGAGCGAACGCGGAGCCGGAGGAGTTGAATGAGCGTGCGCGGGGCCATCTGGCTGGTGTTGGCGCTTGCCATGACAAGCTGTTCAACCACTCGACTCGTGCGCCTGGACACGGGGGACGGGCGCCCCATGGTCCACACGCCACTCACGGAGGACGACGCCGCGCCCGTCGAGTTGGACGATGACGATTTCGAGGAGGCAGTGGTTGCGCTCGCCCGGGATGTGCGGCCCTTCTCCAATCCCCTGCGCGAGGCCCGCCAACGCTTCGGCGTTCCCGAACGCAGCGGCGTGTACCTGTATCAGCCTCGCGGCCCCCGGCTCATCCCCCAGGGCGAAGCGATGGACTCGGACAGCCCGCGCCTGCTGGATTCCTACGCGGATGACGACCTGACACGCGCCTATGGCCGCTGGTGCGAGCGCAAGTCCCAGCCCGGCGACTGCCTGCACCTGCTGGCCGACGGCCCGCTGCTGGCCAGCGACGGCAAATACTCGCTGGCCATGGCCATCGCCATGGACTCGGTTTGGGACGAGACGGCCGAGGCGCTGCGTGACATGGCCGACCCTCAGGCCCTGCTCGCGACGGTCAGCGCCTCGGTCAGCATGTATCTGCTCCTCTGGTCGCTTCCCGAGCCAGTGAGCAAGGGCCTGGCCGCGCTGCTGACGGCCACAGCCATCGCCTACCTGGGCGTCGACACCGTGTGGCGCATCCTGGACGGCTGGGTGACGCTGGTGCGCGAGGTGGAACGGGCCACCACCTTCGTGCAGCTCAGCGAGGCGGGCGAGACGTACGGCGAAGTCCTCGGGGAGAACGCCGCGCGCGTCTTCGTCATGCTGGCCACGGCGGCCATCGGAAACACGGCGGGACTGGCAGCCAATACGTCGCGGCTGCCGGGCTCCGCGCAGGCGGCCATCGCAGTGGAGACGCAGGCGGGCTACCAGTACGTAGCCATGGGAGGCGTGCAGTCGGTGGCGATGGCGGCCGAGGGCTTCACCATCGCGCTGGCCCCCAATGCGGTCGCCATGGCGAATCGGGGGATGGGCAGCGGAGGCTCAAGGGGAAGGAGCCAAGAGCACCACCTTGCCACGGACAAGAACAGTGTCTCCACCGCTCGCGGCGGACCCTGGACGCCTGAATTCAGGAGGCTCTTCAGGAAGGCTGGAATGGAGTTGAAAGACCCTGAGAACGTCGTTGATGTTCCTGGCCACAAGGGGCCTCACCCGCAGGAGTACCATGAGGCGGTTTACGAAAGACTCCGCGATGCGACAAGAACGTGCCGCACCGTGGTTGCGTGCCGCAAATCGCTATCGGCCGCACTCAAGGAGCTGGCCGAGGAAGTCACGACGAAGGGAACACGACTCCACAGGCTCGTAACCAAGGGCAAGTGAGGTAGAGAGGAAGTCCACCATGCCCAAGCGCTACTTCAGGCTCAAAGAGGACATGCAAGCCGAGAACTGGGACCTGGGAGACCCCCTGGACGAGAAAGGCCAAGAGGTGGACGACCCCTACCTATTTGCGGCCGGACAGCCTGTTCGTGTTGCAGGCCGACTGACGATTCCCGTCGACGCGCCCGGGAGGCGATTGGACTTCGGCACCGCGGGCATCGGCGCTGCACCTATCGTCCATGTCCGGGTGGCCACCCTCTTCGCGGAGCTAGCCCCCGACGACGTGCAGCTCATCCCCGTGGACATCCAGGGCCATCCGGACCAGTACCTCATCCTGGTGGCCACGAAGCGCATCCGCTGCATTGACGACGAAGCGTGCGAGGAGGTGCGCTACTGGAAGCCGGAGCATGGGCAGCCAGAGCGGATTGGCGACTACAAATCGGTGATGGGGCTGCGCATCGACGCCTCGAAGGTGGGCGCCGCGAAGGTCTTCCGCACGGAAGGCTGGGACATCGCCCTCATCGTGTCCGAGGACATCAAGAAGGCCTTGGAGCGCGCGAAGGCTACCGGCGCGAAGTTCACGCAGGTGTAGCCCGTGCAAACGGCCCCCATATTCTCCGAGGCGCCCATGCACCCGGAGGCAGGGGGATCTTGGGGTCTTGACGTCATCCACATGAAGACGGGCGGGGTACTTCTCACTCGCTGCTATCAGGCCACCCCTCGAAGACGTCCCATCCTCCTGGAGGCGGCGGGAAACCCAACGCATCCAGACATTCGCGGGCCTGGGGGCTCCATCCGGACTCCATGAGGCTTTCTGGGGGAGTGCCTGCCAGGGATTTGACGAGCGTCTGCACCTTGGGAACTGCTGACCGGAAGCGCTCCGCAGCCGGACTCCCCCGCGCCTCGGCGCAGAGAGACGCCAGCGCTTCCATGCGGGCCTGGAGCGCTGTGTGCACGTCCGCTGGAGGGGCTTGCGTACGCCACCGCGCATAGATTCGAGGGGGGGCCAGCACGACCAGCAGATTGAGCGCCTCAGCCACCAAGGCAGCTCTATTATCCCACGGAACCTCAGCCACGGAACGGCCTCAGGCGAGCATTGAAGGGCATCGTCTTGAACATCAATGCCTTTGGTCTGCCCCCCGAGTTCAAGTCCCGTACTCTCCAAGCCCGGCGCGCGGCTGTTACCCGGCAACCAACCTGGAAGGCCCTCTTCCGCTCCCCGCCTCTAGGTCGAGAGGGTTGCTGGTAACCTTGGAGAAGCCGAAGAGCCCGCCAGCTTCAGGAGACCCGATGAACGGAGCGAATGACGGACGTTCCCCGCCCTCTTCCCGTGAATCCGAGCCCGACGACGAGCGCAGTGACTCGAGTCCTGAGCCCCGGCGGCCTCCGATTTATGTCCTGGAAGGCAACACCCTGCACACGCGGCTGACGCGTGAGTTGGGGGTGAACTATCCGTTCGTCAGCGACGGCATGGCCTTCGTGTCGCTGCCGCCGCTGGTCATCGCCGTGTCGGAAGCCGGCGGCGTGGGCATGCTCGGCGCCGCGCCGGAACCAGCGGACGTCCTGGATGTCCGGCTCCAGACCATCCAGGCAGGCACGCGGCGCCCCTTCGGCGTGAACTTCCTCATGGCCCAGCGGGACGGCCGGCATTCCACCACGCGCGAGCACATCGAGGCGTGCATCGCCCGGCGCGTGCCCGTCGTCTCCTTCCACGGCGGACTGCCCCCCGAGGAGTGGGTGGCGGCGATGCGGGCCGCGGGCGTCCGGGTCTGGGTCCAGGCCCCCTCGGGAGAGGTGGCTCGGCAGGCCCTATTGCTCGGCGTGGACGGGCTCATCGCCCAGGGCCGGCAAGCGTCCGGCCTCAACCAGAGCACCACGCCCACCCTGGCGCTGGTGCGTGAGCTGCGCGCGCTGACGGACTCGGTGCCAGTGCTGGCCGCGGGCGGCATCGCCGACGGGCTCAGCGCGGCGCGCGCCCTCTTCCATGGCGCGGACGGCGTCTGGGTGGGCACGCGCATGGTGGCCTCCGTGGAAGCGCACGCCCACCCGGCCTACAAGCAGCGCATCGTCGATGGGGACGCGGGAGACACGGACGTCACCACCGTCTTCGGACGGGAGTGGCCGGGTCATCGCATGCGCGTGCTGCGCAACCGCGTGGTGCGCGAGTGGACGGGACGAGAGGGCCGCGTGCCCATGCCCATGGCGACACCAGAGCGCGTCGGCACCACCCGGCTGTTCCCCGGGACCCCAGGCGGCGGCCCCCTTGTCGACGTGCCGCGACACAGCGCCTTCGTGCCCACCCCGGACACCGAGGGGGACCTGGAAGAAATGGCCATGCCGGCCAGCGGCGCCAGCATGGCGCGCATCGAGAGCGTGCTGCCCGCCGGCCAAATCGTGGTGGAGCTGATGGAGCGAGCGCGCCGGGTGCTCGCCGATCCGCATGGCCTGGACGCCGACGCGGATGAGGACGGCCGGGGCTGAATTGGAGTAGAGCGCCCTCATGGGTGCAAGGTGGCGTCGAGCGGCACAGGTCGGGTGGCTGGCTTTCGCGCTGTGCGGTGCCGCCGCGGTGGTGCGCGCCTCCACGGCCGAGCTGCCGCCGCGCGAACGCACCCTGAACGCGGCCGAGCGCAAGCTGGTGGGCCGCGCCGCCGCGAGCCAGGAGCCGGAGTGGCGCCGCAAATCGCGCCAGTCCTTCCCCGGCGACCGCTGGTCCCAGGACGATGACTTCGGCGCGTCCGAGCGCCAATGGGCGCTGGACGAGGCCCGCCGCCGCCGCGTGCCGGTGACGGACGTCCTGGGCGCCATCGACGAGGAGCTGCACGGCCAGCCCGTGCTGCCCCCGCGCAAGGCCACCGCCAGCCCCTGCAAGCCCCGCCCCTTCTACGACTGAGTCCCGGCGCCCTCCGCCCATGATGCCTTCCCCTCGCAGGCTGATCCGCTTCGCCCACCGCGCCGCCACTCTCACCAGCGTGCGGCTGGCCCTGTTCGCCGCGCTGGCGCTGGCCGCCGCCTGGCGTCCGCTACAGCAGGCCGGAGGCATGAACGACTTCCGCGACGCGCACCTGCTGCACTCGTACGAGGACGCGGGGACGCGCACGGTGACGCATTACGGGCAGCTGCCGCTGTGGAACCCGTGGGCCTGCGGCGGGCAGTACACGCTGGGCAGTCCGCAGACGCGCGTGGCGTCTCCCACGCTGCTCGTGTCCGCGCTCATGGGCGCTCGGCCAGCGGAGCCGCTGCTGTTGTGGGCCTTCCTCGTGCTCGGCATGGAGGGCTTCTTCCACTACGCGCGGCGGCGCGTGGGCTCCGCGCTGGGCGCGCTCGCCGCGGCGCCGCTGTTCGGCCTGGCCGGCTTCACGGCGCTCTCGTGGTCCATTGGCTGGCTCAACTTCGCGGGCTTCCTGCTGCTGCCCTGGCTGCTGTGGGGCACGCGCCGCGCGGCGGAGGGCCATCTCCGGGGCGCCGCGGTGGTGGCCGGCACCTTCGCGGTGCTGCTGGGCTTTGGCGGCACGTACCCGGTGCCCATGGGCGCGCTCTTCGTCGCGCTGGAGGCCGGACGCACACTGTACGGGCTGCGCGGGACGCCGCGGCGCAAGTCCGCGCTGTGGGCCCTGGGCGCCACCGCCGTGTTCACCCTGGGCGCCTGCGCGTTCCGGCTGTGGCCGCTGGTGGAGACCATGCGCTCGGCGCCACGCATCATGGCGGGCACGCCGGGCAACTCCGCGGAGGCGCTGGCGCGCATGCTGCTCCAGATGCCGGCGAGCTCCGGCTACAGCGACCCGGGCAACTTCTTCCTCGCGCCCGCGGTGCTCGCGCTGATTCCGCTGGCCGCGTGGGCCTGGCGCCGCGCGCTGTACCCGGCGGTGCTGGCGGCGCTGTGCGTGTGGATGGCGGCGGGCTACTCCGCGGTGCCCTCGCTGTTCGGCGCGCTGCGGCTGCTGCCCGTCTTCGGAACGCTGCGCTATCCGGAGCGCTTCCTCGTGCCCGCGGGGCTCTTCCTGGCGGAGCTGGTGGCGCTGGGGCTCGCCGTGCTGCTGGTGCGCGTGTGGCGCGTGCCGGCCGCGCGCACGGCGACGTCCTGGTGGCCCACCGCCGCGGTGGTGGCCTGCGTCGTCATCACCGTGGGCTGGGGCTTCCAGGTGCGCGCCTTCGACCGGCTCAGCCGCTGGTCGCAGATGGTGCCCGCGCCCGGCCCCGTGCCCGAGGAGGCAGAGCGCCCCTTCGCTCAGGCCCGCGGCAACCGCTGGGCACAGGGTTACTTCCTGGCGCTCAACCGGGGCTCCATCGCCTGTGGCGAGGCGTGGCCGGTGCCCATGTCGGAGCGCCTGCGGGGCGACCTGCCCCAGGAGGAGTACCTGGAGGACGCCTCCGCGGGCACCGCGCGCCGCGTGGAGTGGACCCCCAACCGCGTCACGGTGGACGTGACGGCCACGCGCCCCACGGTGCTGCTGGTGAACCAGAACTGGCACCCGGGCTGGAAGTCCTCGGAGGGCGAGGTGGTGTCCCAGGACGGGCTCCTCGGCGTGCGCGTGGCGGAAGGGACGCACCACGTGGTGCTGCGCTTCCTGCCGCGCTCCGGACTGGGCGGAGCGCTGGTCTCCGCGCTCGCATGGCTGGGCCTGGGCTTCGTGGCCTGGCGGCTGCGCGGGCGGCTGGGGCCCGCGGCCATCGGCGTGGCGTGTGTGCCGCTGGTGACCTGGGGCGTGCTGCTGGCGACGTCACCTGAGCCGCTGGCGCGCGCGGTGCCCCTCAACGCGGATGGCTCGCCGATGCGCGTGGCGGCGCTGCCGCCCACCGCGAAGCCCGTGGATGCGCGCTTCGACGTGCCGGTGGAGCTGGTGGGCGCGGAGATACCGTCGGCGCCGGACGCGGAGGGGCTGCTCCACCTGGTGCTCTACTGGCGCGTCACCGGGCCGGTGCCCCGCTCCGCGGGCATCTTCGTCCACTTCCCTGGCCCGCCGGGCAGCAAGCGGAAGAACGCGGACCACCCGGTGTTGGGCGGCACCTACTTCTTCGCCGAGGCCCCCCGGGACACGCTCCTGCGGGACGCCTTCTCGGTGTCCACGAAGGACTGGGACGCGGGCGAGCGGAAGGTCCTGGTGGGCCTGTGGCACGCCGGGGGTGATGGCTCACGCATCGGCGGACGGGGCGCGGACGACAAGCCGCTGACGTCGTCCCATGTCGAGGTGGGCACACTCGCGGTGCCGCCCAAGGCACAGTCCGAGGAAAAGCCCTGAGTCCATCGGACAGCGGGCAGCGGGGACGCATGACGCGACGCGATGATGGCGTTATGAAGCCCGCATGCGAATCCTGCACACCATGCTCCGCGTCGGTGACCTCGAGCGCTCGCTCGACTTCTACACCCGGATCATCGGCATGAAGTTGCTGCGCCGTCACGACTACCCCGACGGCAAGTTCACCCTGGCCTTCGTGGGCTTCGGCCCCGAGGACACCCACCCCGCCCTGGAGCTCACGTACAACTGGGGCGTCGAGAAGTACGAGCTCGGCACGGCCTACGGCCACGTGGCCCTGGGCGTCAGTGACATCCACGGCACCTGCGAGGCCATCCGGCAGGCCGGTGGCAAGGTGGTCCGCGAGCCCGGCCCCATGAAGCACGGCACCACCGTCATCGCCTTCGTCGAGGACCCGGACGGCTACAAGGTGGAACTCATCCAGAAGGACCGCTGAGCCCACCGCCGTCCCAGGCCCGCAGCGCACGCAACGCCTGCACACCCGGCCCGGGCCCGTTAGTGTGGCCCCGTGAGCTCCGCCCCCCTCTTCGTCCCCGACCACATCCCGCCCGACCGGCCCCGCGAGGGCGCCCTGCTCTTCCTCGCCCGGGGCATGGACGTGCTCGTCCAGGAGCATGCGGACGGCGTCGCCATTCCCACCGGCGCGGCCTTCCCGGAGCTCGCCGCCGCCGCGCACTACCTGGGAGCGCTGGACGGCGTGGACTGCTACGCGGCGGGGTTCGCCAAGGACTTCGTCCCGCCAGAGCGCTACAAGGCCGTCGCCGCCCGCTCGCTCTACAAGCGCGTGGATGACGCCCGCTTCGCCGTGGCGGGCCGCGCGCTCGCGATTGTCGAGTGGGACCTCACCCACCGCTTCTGCGGCCGCTGCGGCGAACCCACCCTGTTGGTTCCGGGTGAGCGCGCCCGCCGCTGCCCGGTGGACAAGACGCCCTTCTATCCCCGCATCGCCCCCGCCATCATCGTCCTCATCACCCGCGGCGACACGATGCTGCTGGCGCACAACGCCCAATTTCCAGAGCCCATGTTCAGCACACTCGCCGGCTTCGCGGAGCCGGGCGAGTCGCTGGAGGAGTGCGTGGCGCGCGAGGTGAAGGAGGAAGTCGGCATCGACGTGAAGAACATCCGCTACTTCGGCTCACAGCCGTGGCCCTTCGGCCGCTCGCTGATGGTGGGCTTCACCGCCGAGTACGCGGGCGGCGACATCACCGTGGACCAGAAGGAAATCTCCGAGGCCCACTGGTTCAGCCCGGACAACCTGCCGCGCATCCCCCCGAAGCTCAGCATCGCCCGGCAGCTCATCGACACCTTCATCGAGCGCGTGAAGGGCCCCACCGCCCCTTGACCCCTCCTCAGGCGAGGCAACAGGCCGCGCTTGACCTGGCGCGGCAGGTTGGGGTTGAAGCACGCCTCCCTCGAATCAGCGAAGAAGCCATGCCCGCAGCGCGCCCACACATCGAGCCCCGACGCGTCCCCACCGCGGACTCCGTGGTGGTGAAGGAAATCTACCTCAGCGTCCAGGGGGAGTCCTCCCACGCCGGACTGCTGTGCGCCTTCATCCGCCTCACGGGCTGCCACCTGCGCTGCACCTACTGCGACAGCGAGTTCGCCTTCCACGGCGGCGCGCGCCGGAAAATCGCGGACATCGTCAGCGAGGTGCGGGGCCTGCGCACGCCCATGGTGGAGGTCACCGGCGGCGAGCCCCTGCTCCAGCCCGGCGTCTACCCGCTGATGGAGGCGCTGCTCGACGCCGGCTTCAAGGTGCTGCTGGAGACGAGCGGCGCCATCGACGTGCGGCTGGTGCCTCCGGCGGTGCACAAAATCGTCGACATGAAGACGCCCTCCTCGGGCGAGCACCTGCGCAACGACTACCGCAACTTCACGTCGATGAACGCCAACGACGAGCTGAAGTTCGTCATCGGCTCGCGCGAGGACTACGACTGGGCCAAGGCGCTCATCGCCGAGCACCAACTGCTCCAGAAGCCCTACGGCAGCCTGTTCTCCACCGTGTTCGACAAGCTCCACCCGCGCGAGCTCGCCGAATGGGTCATCGAGGACAGGCTCGCCGTGCGCTTCCAACTGCAGATGCACAAGTACATGTGGGACCCGAACGCGCGCGGCGTGTGAGCGCGGCGCGCACGGCCCTCAAGGTCCGAAGCCCCAGAACACGACGGCCAGCCAGCTCGAGGCCAGCCCCAGGTTCACCCAGCCGAGCCCCGTGGTCACCCGCGCCAGGGTCCGTCCGCGCTCGGCGCCCTCGCCCCGGGCAATGCGCCGCAGCTCCCGCAGGCCCAGCACCACGCCGGCCAGCCCCGCCACCAGCGTGGGCAGCGGCAACGCCAGCGAGCACGGCAGACACGCCAGCCCCGCCACGTTGAGCGCCAGCGCCACCTGAATCACCCGCGACGGACGCGCCTCCCTGCGCAGCACCGCCACGCAGGGCGCGCAGTAGGGCGTTTCGCCCGCCAGCTCCGTGCAGTCCCCGCACAGGAAGCCACCGCAGCGCGCGCACGTGGCCACCGCGGCCTCGTCCGGGTGGGTGGCGCAGACGGCGCCGACGGGTGTCCGCACGCGGCCTTCCACGCCGGGCGCCCCGCCGTCAGAAGCCCGAGGGCGGAGAGCGCGAGGCCAGCGCCGAAAGGCTGTGCAGGCCCAGTCCCAGGAACACGGCGGCCAGCACGGTGCTGGCCATGAAGCCCGCGACGATGAGGCCCTTGCGCCGGTGCTCGAACTGGCTGAAGGCGTAGAAGAGCATGTAGCAGGGAATCAGCAGCACCATCACCCCCGTGCCCACACTCCGCCGGAAGGCGTGGACGAGCAGGGTAGCGGCGCAGCCCAGCGCGAGAGCGGCGAACAGGATGGCGAGCGGGAGCAGCGGCACGTCCACCCCCTTAACACGTTCCACGCTTTGCAGCGCTGGCGTGCACATATTAAGCACGCCCCGACGTCAACCAGCCGAGGTGCCTGCCGATGAACGCCGCCAAGACGCTGCTCAACTTCATCCTCGCGGGCGCCCTGCTGGGCTTCGTGGTCGCCTCCTGGCTGGGGCCCAACTACCTGGGCTGGTACAACGAGACGCCCTACGCCACCCAGACGATGTGCAACCTGCCCGAGGTCGTCCGCAAGACGTCCGCGGACCTGATTTCGTACCAGGTCATCGGTGGGGGCGTGGGCGCCGGCCTCTTCCTCATCCTGGGCGTGGTCGTCGTGCGCCGCTCACACCGGAAGGCCCGGGTGCAGGCCGGCCAGACGCCGCCCCCCACGGAGCCGCGCGCCACCGCCTGACGCGCGGCCCGGCGGCGCTCAGGGCGCCTGGGACGCCGCCGCGTGGACGATGACGCCCGGCCCCTGGGCCAGGATGCCATCGCCCTCGCTGTCCTCCACGGTGACCATGATGGCGAAGGTCGTCGTCTCCGACACTTCCGGCGCCACCCACGTGGGGTTGCGCGCATTCGCGTCGCTGAAGGTGCCCGCGGGCTCCGCGGGGAGCTGCTGCCATTGGAAGGTCATGGCGTCCCCGTCCGGGTCTTCGACCTCGAAGACGAAGGACACCACGCCCCCCGCCCCGACGACCTGCGGCGAAGGCCGAGGCCCCGTGGAGACCTTGGGAGCGTGATTGGCCCGGCAGGACACAGCGAGCCCCAACAGCACCAGCGCCCCGAACACTTTCGAGTACGAGTGAGACATGAACCGGCCCCCTTTGGATGGTGGCGCCAGAGTAACGCGCCTGCATCGGGAGAGGTATTGCCCCACTGGCGTGCCACCAGCGCTCAGGGGCGCCCCAGCATGCGCAGCTTCTCAGCGCGCGACAGCCGCTTGATGGCGGCCTCCCGCCGGAGCGCCGCGCCGCGGTCCCCCGCGGCCTCGCTCCACACCAGGGTGACGGGCAGCCGCGCCCGCGTGTACGCCGCCCCGCGCCCCCGGCCATGGGTGGCCAGCCGGCGCTCCAGGTCGTTGGTGGCGCCGGTGTACAGCGTGCCGTCACGGCACCGCAGGATGTAGACAGTCCACGAGGGCGATTCGTCCGGCACGGCGTGCCGCACTCTACCGCCCCCGCGGACCGCCGTCTCACCCCGCGCCGTGAGGCTGGGCGCCCTGGAGTCGCGACCGCCGCGCCCCCGCCCGCGCCGCTCCGGGAGCCCCCGCCCGCGCCATGACACCGGACACCGGCGCCAGCGGATCCCCCCTCCAGGCCGCGAGGATGTGCTCCTCGCTGACCAACCCCAACAAGCCTCCCCCTTCCCCCACCACGCCCAACAACCGCACCTGGTGCCGCTCCATCTTCCGAAGGGCCGCCAGAAGGGTATCCGTGGGAAAAACGGTGGCGAAAAGGGAGGACCACATTTCCTTCCAAGCCTGTTTCCGCCGCATTGCCACCTCCTCCGAGTCGTTGCCTACATCTCCCTGCAACAGTCCTGCCGGGCGGGTTCTTGCTCACCAATGAACACGGCATGGCCCCGCGGTCCGGCTTAGACTGGCGACGTGACTCGTCGACAGGTGGCACGGTTGGGTCGGATGGCGGACCTCTTTTCGCGAACGATGGTGCGCGGGAAGGAGGGGCTGCTGACGCTCACCTTCCGCCCGGACGAGCTGTACCGGGTGCCCACGGACGACGGGGCCTCCATTGCCCTGGGCCGCTACCACGCCCGAGGCGAGAAGCGCTTCGCCCAGCCCGTCATCCTCTGCCACGGGTTGGGGGCCAACCGCTTCCACATGGACTTCGACGAGCAGTACAGCCTGGCCCGCTACCTGGCCCGGTCCGGCTTCGAAACGTGGGTGCTGGAGCTGCGGGGCCGGGGGCTGGCGGGCGACTGCCCGGATTTCAACTTCGATGACCAGGCCGAGCATGACGTGCGCACGGCGGTGCGTACCGTCTTGTCCACAGGTGCGAAGGAAGTGCTCTGGGTTGGTCATTCCAAGGGCGGGCTGATGCTCTATGCCCACCTGGCGAAGACGCCGCAGGCGCCCGTGCGGGCGGCCGTCACCCTGGGCAGTCCCTTCACCTTCGCGGTGCAGCCGGGCCTGCGCACCTTCATCCAGAAGGTGGAGCCGGTGCTGAAGCTGCGGGTCATCCCCACCAGCCGCGTCACCAGCATCGCCCTGTTCGGCGCGCCGCCGGGGCCCATGAGCCGCTACATGATGCTGGCGGAGAACATGGAGACGGAGGTGGTGCGGCGCGCGCTGGCCAACGTGCCCGCCGACATCGCCGGCGGCGTGGGGCGCCAGTTCGCGCGGTGGATCACCACCAACCGCTTCACGTCCTACAACGGCGAGTTCGACTACCGCGAGTCCCTGTCCCGGGTGACCATCCCCTTCCTGCTGCTGGCGGGCAGCAAGGACCTGCTGGCCCCACCCATGGCGGTGGCGCGCGCCAAGGAGTACCTGGGCGGGCCGGTGAAGGTCCTGGTCGCCGGCAAGGCCCACGGCTTCGGGGCGGACTACGGGCACGCGGACCTGGTCCTGGGCCGCCGGGCCCCGGACGAAATCTTCCCCCTGGTGGAGGCGTTCCTCTCCGCACACGCGACGCAGCCGTAGGCCCGGTGAGGTTGTCCGGCCCTGCCCGGCGTGCTACCGGAACGGGCCTCGCGCCATGACTGACGGCTTGCCAATCTGGAGCCCTCCCCCTCACGAGGCCCCGCGCATGCGCTTTTCTCCCACCCGCGCCTTCCTGGTCCCACTCGCCATCGCCCTGGCCGCGGGGGTGGGCATGCCCGCCTGCACCAAGCCCGTGATGGAGACGCCGGAGGCCCTGGTGGTCGCCAGCGTCAACGGCGAGGTGCTCAGCCGGGCGGACTTCGAACAGGAGCTGTGGCGCGAGCTGGCGCTGACGGACGTGTCCCAGCGCACCTTGGAGGACGTGGAGCCCTTCAAGCGCGCGCTCCTCGATACGTACATCCACCGGATGCTGCTGCTGCAGGAGGCGCGCAAGCACAACGTCACCGTCACCCCGGAGGAGGTGGACCGGGGGGTGCTGCGGCTGTCCGGGGACTATCCGGCGGGCAACTTCAACGAGGTCCTGGCCCAGGGGCAGCTCTCCATGGCGGAGCTGCGCTCGCGGGAAGCAAGCCGGCTGACCATCGAAAAGCTGTTCGCCAGCCACGTCTATTCGCGCGTGGCGGTGACGGAAGAAGAACTGCGGGCCTGGTACGGCGCGCACGAGAAGGACTTCCACGAGCCCGAGCAGGTCCACGCCGCGCAAATCGTGGTGAAGGGCCTGGACGAGGCACGGCGGCTGCAAACCCAGCTCAAGTCCGGCAAGAAGTTCGCAGACCTGGCGCGCAGGTATTCGCTCAGCGCGGACGCCAAGGTGGGAGGCGACCTGGGGTTCTTCCCCCGGGGGCAGATGCCGCCCGCCTTCGACGAAGTGGTATTCAAGCTGGGGGTGGGGCAGGTTTCGGACGTGGTGTCCACCGAGTACGGCTTCCACCTGTTCCGCGTGCTGGAGCGCAAGCCGGCGCGCAAGCGGGAGTTCGTGGAAGTCCGTTCGCTGGTGGAGGGCAAGCTGCTGGAGCAGAAGCGGTCGCAGGCGCAGGAGACGTTCGAACAGGAGCTGCGGCAGAAGGCCCAGGTCCAGGTGAACGAGGCCACGTTGCAGGCCATCCGCGGGCGTCCGACGCCTCAGCAGGCGACGGCGGAGTGACGACGAAATCGAAGACCGGGGCGGCGGTTGGACGCGCCCGGGGCGGTACGGAAGGATGGCGGGAATGAAGAAGCTGGTGGCGGCAATCGCGGCGGTGGCGCTCCTGGGGAGCGGCGGCGCGGCGCACGCGGAGCTGGTGGACAAAGTGGCCGCGGTGGTGAATCGCGACATCATCGCGCTGTCCGAGGTGCAGCAGCGCGCGGCGCCAGAGATGGCCCGCGTCAACGACCCGGACCCGCGCAAGCGCGGCGAGCAGCGGCTGCAGCTGATGAAGACGGCCCTGGACACCCTCATCGGCGAGAAGCTGATGGAGTCCGAAATCGCGCAGCTGGGCATCACCGCCAGCGAGGCGGAGGTGGATGAGCTGGTGGCGGACGTGCGCCAGCAGAACAACATCACCGACCCCGCGCAGTTCGAGCAGCTCCTGCTGGGTGAAGGCCTCACCATGGCCACCTACCGGGACATGATGCGCAAGCGCATCCTGCGTGACCGCCTGCTGCGCATGAAGGTGGGCCCCCAGGTGAAGATTACCGAGGAGGACCTCAAGGCCGCGTACACGCAGTACACGCGCATGGAGAGCGGTGACTCGGAGGTCCACGCGCGCCACATCCTGGTGCAGGTGGACGCCAAGGCCACGGCGGAGCAGGTGGAAGCCGCCAAGAAGCGGGCGGAGGCCATCGCCACGGAAGCGCGCCGGCCGGGCATGGACTTCGCCTCGCTGGCCCGCGCCCGCAGCGAAGGCCCCAGCGCCGCGGACGGCGGTGACCTGGGCTGGTTCAAGCGGGGCGTCATGGTTCCAGCCTTCGAGAAGGCCGCGTTCGGCCTCCCCGAGGGCGGCGTCAGTGAGCCGGTACGCACCAACTTCGGCTGGCACGTGCTGAAGGTGGAGGAGCGCCGCACGGTGGCCGCCGCGTCCTACGAGGAGATGCGCCCCAAGCTGGAGGGCAAGCTGCTCCAGGAGAAGACGGAGAAGTTCCTCGACCAGTACGTGCAGGAACTGCGGCAGAAGGCCAACGTCGACGTGAAGCTGTAGCCGCCGTGGGCCTTCCGCACGTCGGAATCTCCCTGGGGGACGTGTCGGGCATCGGGCCGGAGGTGACGGCCGCGGCCCTGACGAAGCCCTCCGTGCGCAAGGTGCTCGTCCCCGTCATCTTCGGGGACGGGCCCACGCTGGCGCGCTTCCCCGCCTTCCGCCGCTATGCCCGCGTGGAGCCCTCCGCCCTGGGCCGCGTGGAAGGCCCCACCGTGGTGGAGGTAACGCGGCTCGCGGAGAAGGACCGCGTGCCCGGAGAGCCCTCGCGCGAGGGCGGCCGCGCGCAATACGCCTTCGTGACGGCGGCCATCGACGCGATGCGGGCCGGACACGTGGACGCGCTGTGCACCGCGCCCGTGTCGAAGGAGCAGATTTCCCGCGCGGGCATCCCCTTCATGGGTCACACCGAAGTGCTGGCGGAGGCCTTCGGCGTGGACGTGATGATGTTGATGGATGGGCCTCGCGTGCGCGTGGCGCTCGCCACCAACCACGTTCCCCTGGCGGACCTGCCGCGCCTGCTCACCGTGGACGGACTGACCGCGCAACTCAAGCTGCTGTCGCGCAGCCTGGAGCCGGTGGTGGGCCACAAGCCGCGCATCGCCGTGCTGGGGCTCAACCCGCACGCGGGCGAAGGTGGGCTCCTGGGACGCGAAGAGGTGGAGGTGATTGGCCCCGCCATCCGCAAGGCCCGCGCGGCCCGGGTGGACGCGAATGGGCCCATCCCCGCGGACGGGCTCTTCGCGAAGCCCGACGAGGTGGGCGCGCGCTACGACGCGGTGCTGGCCATGTACCACGACCAGGGGCTCATCCCGGCCAAGGCGCTGGACTTCGAGCGCACGGTGAACGTGACGCTGGGCCTGCCCGTGCCGCGCACGTCTCCCGACCACGGCACGGCCTACGCCATCGCCGGCAAGGGTGAGGCGAGCTGCGTGCCCATGGTGGAAGCACTGCTCAAGGCCGCCCAGCTCGCGGGGGCCCGTCTTGCACACCAGGCAACCGGGCGACGTGCTCGGCCAGGTCCGCTCCGTCCTTCGCCGGGTCGATGAGCTGAACGTGTGCCCCGGAGCCACTGTCCGGGACCACCAGCACGCTCACGAGGCCCCGGGGACACTCCCCCAGACAGCCTGACGCCATCACCCGCGTCCGCTCGGCGAGGCCCCGTCCCGCCAGGGCCTCCCGCAGCCGGCGTGGCAGGTCCACGCCACCGGCGCTGGCCTCCAACCGCACGAGGCAGCGGTGGCAGACGTGCAACTCCGTGGGCTCCGGCGGCTCGGTCGCTGGCATTCCAAGTGGAAGCATAGAAGCCAGTGGTCCGCGCGTACCTCAGAAGATGAAGGGGAAGCGGATGGGCTCCTGCATCCGCACCTGATGCACCGGGAACTTCCAGCGGCGCACCACGTCCTCGATGCAGCGCGACAGCAGCGTGGCGCGCAGCGCGGCGGTGTCCATGGACACGTTGAGCGTCTCACCGCTGGGGAGCACCGACCACTGCACCATGAAGCGGCCACCGGCCTCCATCGGCGTGCCCTGCGCGTGTGAACGCAGGCACGCGGTGATGGCGGGCTGGTTCGTCAGCACCACCTGCTTCACGTCCTCCGGCGTGAGGTGCTCCTTCACGTCCACCGCCGGCGGCACGTAGACGGTGCGCGCGGGCGCCTCCGCCTTCGAGAGCTCCGCGTCCGCGTCTTCCGTGAAGCCCAGCTCGCGCGCGAAGGCCTCATCGAGGTCCGCGTACGGCCCCTTCTCCGACGTGTCCTCCTCCACGGCCTCCGCGGCGACATCACCCGGTGACGTCGCGATGGCGTCCTGGGACGCGGCGCCTGCCGCACCCGTGTCTCCGAAGTCGAGCTCGACGGGCGCGGGAGGCAGAGCCGCCGCCTCGTCTGGCTTCGCCGGGGCCTTGCGCTTGAAGGGCGCGGGGCTCACCACCGCGAGCGACTCCGCCACGGGCGTGCCCGGGCTTCGCGCCGGCTCCGAGGCAGGCACGGAGGCGCGCAGTCCCTTCGCCGCATCCCGAAGAAGCGCCGAACCAATGCCCGGCTGCGTGCTGGAGACAGCCATGGACGACGCGGCACCCGAGACGTGCGACGAGGCAGCGAGCGCCGCGTCCGGCGATGAACCGCTCACGGCGGCCTGCGTGGACGTGCTCGCTCCAATGGCGTGCCCAGACGAAGCGGCGGTGCGCATCGCGGCGCCGGCGCCAGCCGACGACAGGCCCGCCTGGGCGTCACCGCTCGTGCCAAGGACAGCGCCGTGCGCCGTGCGCCGGATGGCATCATCGACGCTCGCCTGCGTCCCCGTGGAGTCACCACCACGCACGTAGAGTCCCGCGACCAGCAGCAGGCCCGCCGCCAACGCGCCCACGGCCGCCGCGCCCATCAACTCCCCGGGGCGAAGTCCCAGGACACTGACTGTCTCGGTCGCGCTCGCAGCGCGCCACCGCGCGGATTCCAAGTGCGCATGCGGCGGCGCATCACCCCACATGGGCGCATCCGGCGCACGCGCCAGCACATTCTCCGCACGCGGCGGCAACAAGGCGCCCAGGGACGTCACCTTCTTCGCTCCAGGCGAAGTGCGCATCCACTCGGGAATCTCCACCGTGGGCTCGGGCAACACGTCCAGCGCGCGCGAGGTGGACAGCGGCAGGCGCTCCAGCCATTCCGTCTCCTCCTCCGCGAGTGCGAGCAGCGCGCGCATTCTCGCGGAAACATCCGTCACGGGTGCAGGGTCTTCCACGGCCGCGTCGTCTTCACATGCCTCGAGAAGCTCACGGTCGAGATACGCGTCGAGGTCTCCCTCGAGCGCCTCGCTCACGCTCACCGTGCCGCGCGGCTCCAACGCACCTGGAGTGCCTTTGCCCTGAGTACGGAACTGCCCTTCAGCTCCGGAAAGAAGCTCGTCCACACGCCCTCCCTCGCCCGCGCTGCACTCACCGGCCCTGACTTCGACAGAGCGTGCAACGTAGGAACCGGTCCTCGTCGCGCCACCCCCCACTGTTCGTCCTAGAACGCTGTGCCCCCTGGAGGCACCGCGCCTGTCCACTGCTTCACCGGGTCAACTCACGGCGGATGGCGCACGCGGCCCCGCAACTTCGCGCTCTGGAAATTCATTCCGCACGCGCGCATGCGCGCCGTACTCACGACACCTCATGTATCAACCACGCCTGCATCCACCCTGCTGGCCGTCTCTGCGTGCGGCCCTGTTTCCACCCGGAGTCAGTCACCCATGAGCACGACTTCCGCGGCGCGGACGGCGCGGAGATGAACCGTGACGCGTTCATCGTGGGCATCGCCGAAATCCCCGGTGACATCACGTCCGTCGAAGCCGAAAAAATGAAGTCTCACGTCTTCGGTGACACGGGCGTGCTGGCTGGCGTCCAGCGCTCGCGGGTGCGCATGACGGACGGCAGCGAGGTCACCGACGCCGTGTACTTCACCGACGTGTGGCAGCGCCGCGACGGAACGTGGCTCATGGTGTTCGCGCACAGCAGCCCGGCCGCGCCCACCGAGGCTCAGCAGGCGCCCGAAGGCGCACCGCAGCAGCAATAACCCTGCCCCTCCGTCCCACGAGGACGTTGCGCACCCCACACCCCGATGCACGGCGTCAGGCGCCGCGCACCCCACATCGCAGCGCCTCCTACGCGGAGCGCGCATCCTGATACACTCCGAGACCGGGAGGCCGTCATGATGCAGCTCTTGCACGGTGAGCGCCGGTGGCGCCTGCCGGCCCAGGGGGAAGACTGGCTCATCGTACCGTCCGTCGACCTGGAGCGGCTGAAGCACCCGCAGGCACCGGTCCCTGACGTCTTCGTCAGCTCCGCCTTGAAGCGCTGGCTGGCCACCTCCGCCGCGCACACGTTGTATGCGATGTACGAAGCGCTCGGAGGCAGCCGCCCGCTAGGGCTGTCCGGACTGGAGCGCGGCCGGTACGA
This sequence comes from Myxococcus sp. CA005, assembly GCF_006518205.1. NCBI lineage: Bacteria > Pseudomonadati > Myxococcota > Myxococcia > Myxococcales > Myxococcaceae > Myxococcus > Myxococcus sp. CA005. The sequence goes on from NZ_SRLV01000029.1 coordinate 90,132, forward strand.
GCAGCGCCTTCAGCAGCGGCTCACCGAGGCCTTCGTGCATGGGGAGCTGGTGGCGCTCCCCATGGCGCGTCCGGTGCTGCTGCCCACGCCCTGGCCGGAACCACCGCCGCTGACGTCCGAGGAAACCCCCGTCGAGGAACAGACGTGGCTGGCCATCGAGCTGAAGGACGAGGAGGGCAACCCCATCCCCCACGCGCGCTACCTGGTGACGCTCCCGGATGGGAGTACGCGCGAGGGCACCCTCAACAAGAATGGCTACGCGCGCGTGGACGGCGTGAATCCCGGCCAGTGCCAGGTCACCTTCCCGGAGCTGGACGGGCAGAGCTGGTCATGACGGCCTCGATGTCCGAGGCCTCCTTGGGGATGGCGGCGGTAAGCACCTCGTTGCCATCCGAAGTGACGAGCACGTCGTCCTCGATGCGGATGCCGCGCACGTCCGCGTAGCGCGCCAGCACGTCGCGCTGGAGCCTGTCCTTCGCGCGCGCCATGAGCCGCGCGTCCGACAGGATGGCGGGCACCTGGTACATGCCCGGCTCAATCGTCACCGCCATGCCGGGCTCCAAATCGCGGTCCAACCGCAGCGAGCGGTGACCGAACTCCGGCGAGCGCGTGCGGCCCGGCGCATAGCCCGCCCGGTCCCCCAGGTCCTCCATGTCATGCACGTCCAGCCCCAGCAGGTGGCCCACGCCGTGCGGGAAGAAGAGCGCGGTGACGCCGTCCACCACCAACTCCTCCGGGTCCCCACGGAGGATGCCCAACGCCACCAGGCCTCGCGCCATCTCCCGGTGCGCGGCCAGGTGCACGTCGCGGTAGCGCGTCCCCGGCTGGACCGCGTCGATGCTGGCTTTCTGCATGCGCAGCACGACGTCGTACAGCTCGCGCTGCGTCGTGCTGAAGCGGCCCGTCACCGGCCACGTGCGCGTCACGTCACAGGCGAAGCCGGCCGGGCTTTCACCACCCACGTCCGCCAGCAGCAGGTCTCCCTCGCGCAGCGTGTGGTCATAGCGCAGGTTGTGCAGCACCTCGCCGTGCACGGTGACGATGGGCTGATACGCCGGCCGCACGTCGCGCGAGACGAACTCCGCCTCCATCGCGGCGCGCACCGCGGCCTCCAGGATGCCCGGCCGCGTGGCGCGCATGCCCGCCATGTGGGCCAGCACCGTGACTTCCGCGGCCTGACGAAGCTGCGCCTGCGCGGCGTCGTCATGGCGAAGCCGCAGCGCAATCATCGCGTCCGCCAGCGGCACGTCCACCGCCGCCAGGTGGCCGGGACGCACCTCGCGGCCCAGCAGCGCGGCCACGTCCAGGCACGTCTCCAGGTCCGGCGTGGGCAGCGCCGCCACGTCGCGGCCCTTCAGCGCCGCGGGCAGCTCGGCGCGCGAACGCACGGTGCAGCCCGTCCGCTCCGCGATTTCAGCGAAGCCGGGCACCGCGCCGTCCCACAGCGCGTCGTCGGGACCGGGCTCGGGCAGGTACAGCGTCCAGCCCTGGCCGTCATACAGACCCACGCCGTCCGGCGTCGCGAGCCCGAAGAGGTAGAGGAAGTGGCTCGACGCCCGAAAAGGGAACTGGTCGGCGGCGTAGTTGCGAGGACGGGGGCGGCTCGACGCCAGCAGCGCGGCCGCGCTCCCCAGGGCTTTCGCCAGCTGCTCCCGCCGTCGGGTGAGAGCGGAGCGCTCGGAAACGGAAGGGAGCAGCATTCTGGAACCTCGCGTTCAGGCACCCAGCGGGCGCTGGGGCAACAGCTTGAAAAGGAAGGCCAGCAGGTCGTCGAAGTGGCCGCCCTTGCGGAAGACGGCGTCCACCGGCATGTCGATTTTCCCGTCATGACCGGTGACGAAGACGACCTTGGTCTTCGGCATGTGGTGGCGCACCAGCGGAATCAGCCCCGTCCCAAAGCCGTCACCCAGGCTCTGGTCCAACAGCACGGCGTCATACGCCCGAGGCCGGTTCAATAATCCCGCGGCCTCCGAATAGGAGCCGGCGGTGACGACCGCGAAGCCCGCATCCTCCAAAAGCGCGGACAGCGTCATCCGGTTGGAAGGGTCGTCTTCCACGAGCAGCAGGCAACGCCCGAACGTCCAGTTCGTCTCCATCACTTGCTCCCCCGAGTCACGTCATTCCGGTCATGGGCCCCCGCCTCCAGGCCCGTGAATTGGATTTCCACGTAGGTGCCCCCGGAGGGGCCCGCGCCCAGGTCCAACTGCCAGCCGTGCCGCACGGCCGTCCGGTGGACGATGCTCAGCCCCAGCCCGGCGTGGTGGGGCCGCGTGGTGAAGAAGGGCTCCAGGGCGCGCGAGTACGCCTCCGCCGCCAGGCCCTCTCCGGTGTCCTCCACACGCAGGCACACGCCGCTTTCGGCGTCGCGCGTGCGCACCGTGAGCGTCCCGCCGCGCGGCATGGCCTCCAGCGCGTTGTCCACGAGGCAGCGCACCAGCAGCGCCAGGTCCTCCACCTCCAACGGGACGCCGCCCTGCTCCTTCAGGTCGCGCACCACCTCCACCGACGGCGGCACCTGGGCCTCGGCGAGCGCGCGCTCCACGCCTTCGCGGGCACTGCACCGGGGACGCGTGCCACCGGTGGGCGGCGGCGCGCGCTTGGAGAGCACGTCCTCGGCGGACGTCAGCTCTTTTTCGATGAGCTGGAAGAAGGTCTCCACGCGCGGGTCCGCGCTCCAGAGGTCCGTCTTCTTCACCTGCCGCATCAAGTAGAACGAGGCGTTGCGGATGCTGGCCAGCTTGTTGCGCAGGTCGTGCCGCAGGGTGGAGGCCACCACGTCCGCCACCGCCGCCCGCTCACGCGCCTGGAGGTCTCTGCCTGCCATGGGTCAAATCCTCGCGCCTTGCAGCCCTTGTTGAGGCCGGCCTCGCACCCGTGCAATCGCCTGCACCAGCTCGCGCAACGGTACCGGCTTGGTCATGCACACCACCGCGCCTTGCGCCGCCACCCTGCGGAGCATCTCCGGCACCACGTGGCCAGACACGGCGATGATGGCGACGGACAGGTTCGCCGCGCGCACCTTGGACACCAGCTCCGGCCCGCTCATCTCCGGCATCACCAGGTCCAGCACGCAGACGTCGTATTCCCCCGAACGCAACGAGGCCAACGCCTCCTCGCCGCTGTACACGGCGCGCGCGCGCAGCCCCACCGTGCTCAGGGCGCGCACCATGCCGCGCGCCACCTGTTCGGTGTCGTCCACCACCAGGACCTGCGGCGCCGCCGCCGCGCGCAGCACCGTGTCCAGCGCGTGCGTCACGTCGAAGGGCTTGGGCAGCACGGTGAAGGCGCCCTCGGCGAGCGCGTCATCCACCAGCTCCTCCGCCGTGAAGGCCGTCATCAGCACCACCGGCATGTCGGGGCGCTCCTGCTTGATGCGGCGCAAGAGCTCCACGCCGTGCAGGCCGGGCATGCGGATGTCCGTGAGCACCACGTCCACGGATTGCTTCTCCAGGAGGCGCAAGGCCTCCTCACCATTGGCCGCCTCGAGGACCGTGTGGCCCTCCAGCTCCAGGTTCGCGGCCAAGGTGATGCGAAGCGACTCCTCGTCGTCGACCAGCAGGATGCGCGCGGGGGCCACTGCGACGTCCTCCATCATGCGGCCTGGGCCGCCGCTGCCGCGGGGAGCTCGATGAGGAACTCACTACCCCGCTCCGCTTCGCTGCGCACAGAGATTGTGCCGCCATGACGTTGCACCATGTTGGCGACAATGGCCAGTCCCAAGCCGGTGCCACGCGTCTTCGTGGTGAAGAGCGGTTCGAAAATCTTGGGCAACACCTCCGGAGGAATCCCCGCGCCGTCATCCATGACCCGGATGCGCCAGGGACTCGCGTCTCCACCTTCCGCTACGACTGAAACCACTCCATTGCGCCCCACGGGCATGGCCTCCACTGCGTTCTGCACCAGGTTCACCAGAACCTGACGGAACTGCTCCTTGTCCAGGTGCGGCACCGGCAACGACTCCGGCACGTCATTGACGATTCGCACCCCTTCCCGCTGCGGCACCACGCCAATGGCCTCGTCCACCAACGGACGCAGCGGACACGGCTGGAGCGCGGGCGGACGCTCGCGAGCGAAGTCGAGCAGGTCGGAGATGATTTTCGCGCAGGCGTTCAGCTCGCGCTCCATCAGCCCCAGGAACTGGGGGACCCGTGGGTCATCCGCGGCCCCTGCTGGGTCCCTCGTGAGCTTCCGGGAGAGATAGGCGTGGGAGTTGCGCACGGCGGCCAGCGGGTTTCGCAGCTCGTGCCCCACGCTGGCGGCCAACTGTCCCACCGCGGCCAGCTTCTCCACGCGGATGAGGTGCTCCTGGAAGCCGCTGAGCTCGCGCAGGGCGCGGTCCAGCTCGCGCGCCTTCGCGTGCTCCCGTTCGCGGGCCAGCTCCAGCTCCGCCCGGCGCACCGCCACCTCGCGCAGCTCGCGCAACATGCCCCGGCACGAATACACCAGCACCACGTCGATGAAGGCCACCCAGAAGGCGTGCTCCACGAACCGCCACAGCTCCGGCGGAAGCCCGCCGTAGAGCGAGTGTGACCACAGGGTGCCGCGCATCACGTGGTCCACGACGGTGGTGATGCTCGCGGAGAGCAGCACCCACGGGTCGCGGTACAGCGCCAGGAAGGCCAGCGAGCCGAAGATGTGGAAGTGCGTCTCCACCCGGCCGTCCGTCAGGTAGATGAGCAGCGAGGACCAGAGCGCCTGGCATACGGCCACCACGTGACGGGTGGGCATGGAGCCCGGGCGCCAGCGGGCCATCACCATCGGGAAGGCGCTGAGCAGCGTCCCCACCAGCACGGCCGCCTGGAGCTGCGCGCCGCTGCCCCGCGGACCAAACAGCGCGATGACGATGCCCACCGCCCACTGGCCCAGCATCAGCCCCGCGAAGAGCCGGTCCGTGCGGACCCGCACCGCGGACAGGTGCTCGCGGAACAGCCGCGCGGCGCGCTCCTTGAGCGCCATGGGCGGGCTGGGCG